>JABMPG010000194.1 GCA_013203855.1 bacterium | reverse complement strand
TCGACGTCATGGACGGCCACTTCGTGCCCAACATCACCTTCGGCCCGCCCACAGTCCGCTCCATCCGCGCCGTCTCGCCCCGGCTCTTCCTCGACGCCCACCTGATGATCGCCGAACCGATGAAGTACATCGACGCCTTCATCGAGGCGGGAGTCGAAAACCTCACACTGCACGTGGAGGTCCTCGACAACCCGGGCCGAGCCATGGAACTCCTGCGCAAGAAGGGGATCCGCGCCAGCATCGTCGTCAAACCCAAGACCCCCATCCGCGACATCGAAAGCGTTCTCGACCGCGTGGACATGGTTCTGGTCATGACCGTCGAGCCCGGTTTCGGCGGCCAAGGCCTGATGCCGACCATGCTCAACAAGGTCCGCGAATTGGCCCGCATGCGGGACGAGCAAAATCTGAAATTCCTCATCCAGGTCGACGGCGGCATCAACCCGAAGACCGCCGGGCTGGCCGTGGCGGCCGGAGCGAACGTCCTGGTGGCCGGAAGCGCCATCTTCGGAGGCCGCAACATTGCCCAGTGCATCCAGGAACTCACCAACGCCGGCCTTCAGATGGGCGCGAAATAGTCGCCCAAGCAAAAGGCGGTAACGGTGAGCGTGGCGTTTGCAGTTTCGAGTTTGGATCTACACTTGCCAAGAAAGCCACGCTGAACGGGCCTGACACACAGGCCAAAGGCGAAGCCTTGTGTCAGCGGAACACCAATGGCCATGATCCTCAAAGAGCGAGACAACGCGCACATACGGAGACACAACGCCATGAAATTACTGGATCAGATATGGAAAAAAGGACAGGACTTTCTCGGGGTTCGATACCCCATTATTTCCGGAGCCATGACCTGGGTCAGCGACTATCAACTCGTCAAAGCCGTCAGTGACGCCGGCGCTTTCCCTGTCCTCGCCGGCGGTAACATGCCCCCGGATATCTTCGAAGCCGAGGTCGACCGCTGCGTTCAGAACATCAAGAGCCCCTTCGCCGTCAACCTCATCACCATCGCCCCCAGCTACCGCGACCATTACGAAATCCTGAGATCCAAAAACGTTCCATTCGTGGTCTTCGCCGCGAATTTTCCAAAGAAAAAAGACGTGACCGATATGAAGGAAGCCGGAAAAAAGGTCCTTTCTTTCGCCTCGACCGACTCCATCGCCGAACAGATGATCCGCTTCGGCGTGGACGGTCTTCTCCTCGAAGGCAGCGAGGCGGGCGGCCACATCGGCCATGTCTCGTTGATGATTCTACTTCAGCAGGTCATGTTCAAAGTGGGCGACTTCCCGATCTTCGTCGCGGGAGGCCTAGCCACGGGCCAGATGATGGCTCACCTCCTCCTGATGGGCGCCTACGGCTGCCAATTCGGCACTCTCTTCGCCATGTGCCAAGAATCGACGGCCCATCCCCGGTTCAAGGACGCGCTCAGGCGAGCCCGCGCGCGCCAGGCCATCGAGACGCCACAGTACGACGCGCGTCTGCCCGTTGTCGCCGTTCGAGCGATCAAGAACGCCGCCACTCAGCAGTTCGGCCGCATTCAACTCGACCTCCTGGCAAGGCTCGAGTCCGGCCAGATAACCCGCGAGGCCGCCCAGTTTGAAGTTGAAACATTCTGGGTCGGGTCGTTGCGGCGGGCCGTCGTGGACGGCGACATCGAATCAGGCTCGCTCATGGCAGGCCAAAGTGTCGGGCTGGTATCAGAAATCCGTCCCATCCGCGACATCATCCGCAAACTCACCGAAGAAGCGGAAGCGCAGCTCGAGAAAGTGAGGAAAACTTTCCGCGATCTGACCGATTGACACGCCCCGGAAAGAACTCGCGGAATGCATCCGAACTCAGGAAACAGATCTCTTCCGTGCGGCGATTCCGGAAGAGAAACGCTTGCGCCATCGACGGAACCAGAATGCCCCGACCGCAACGAGTATGAGGGCGATCAGCCCTTGCGAGGTTGACACAGGCCCTATGGAACCGCGCGCCACATCCCCCCGGAGGAACTCCAGGCCGAATCGGAGAATTCCGTACAGCAGAATGTACGACAGAAACATTTGCCCGTTGAAAGCGCGACGTTTCCACAGAAGAAAAAGAATCAGAAATATCGCGAGATTGCCGGCCGATTCGAAGAGTTGAACCGGCCAGACCAAGGCAGATTCAGTGGCGTCCGGCCCGATCAGTCCCTGATGGATATGGTCCTGGTAAGCCAGACCGTACTGCACGATGTCGCCCGATCGGCAAATGCCCGGGAAACGAACCCCTAGGAAGGAGAGAGGGTTGCTCTCCGGGTTCTCCACCGCTTTCCCATAGCAGCAGCCCGCCATGAAACAGCCGATCCGTCCCAGCGAATGCCCCAGAGGAATGCCGGCGGCGAGAACGTCGGCCACGAGCCAGCCGTTGTGTCCGCCGCGCTTCAGGTAAAAAACACAGACCGGGATCGCCAACAGAAATCCACCGAGAAAGACAAAATTCGTACGCGAGAAAACCATTTCCGCCGGATGGGCGAGGAGAGTCTGCTCCCCAAGTAGATCCACCACGATATACGCGAGCCTGCTCCCCACGATCCCGGCGAGAACACCATAGAAAATCAAGTCGAAGATGACATGGGAAGGTACGCCCACCTGCCGGGCGCGCCAGAGCGCGACGCTGGAACCGAGAAACAACCCGAGGGCAAGGAGAAGCCCGTAGGTGCCGATATAAAAGTCGCCGAGAGAAACAAGAATAGGATGCATGGGAAGGCGGATCGACTCTCGCATCAGGGTTGGAAGAAAACATAAAAAGAGGGGTGAAGGCTTTTGGCCCTCACCCCTTTATTCTACCTCATTCAAAGCGATTCCAACAAGAATGGAATCGACTTAGAAATCGGAGCCAAGGTCTTCCCAAGCCACATAGTGCAGCGTGAGCGAGGCGTTCGGAGCCGGCCAGACGACCGACGTGGAAAAGTTGCCAACGTCCACGGCGTCGAAAGTCGGATACACGTACGAATCACCCGTGCTGGGCACGTCGTTCGAGTAGACATAGCTCTCGATGATCGAGGGCTGACCACCCGACGTGGCGTTCGGAGCCAACGGCGCAACCGTCTGACCCGGGTACTTGTAATCCGGGCTGTGAGCAAAGCCAGAGTTCAGGTTAAAGAACTCACTCCAGCCGACGTTCTTCAGGTTGGTGACACCCGACAGGAACCAGTACGAGTTGACGTTCGTGCGGTAGTAGGGGGTCGCTTCCTGGTTGGACGTCGAGACTTCCCAAACGAGACGGTACAGCGTGCTGTCCGCCGGGCTGAGAAGAGTCGTCGGAAGAAGACTCACTACGATTTCGTTCCCCGCAGCGCCCGTGAACTTCGGATCCGCAGCACCACCCGCGTTGCAGGCATACACGAGGGTCGTGGCACCTTCGGCGTAGCTGCCCAGGGTGAAGCCGGCGACGGGGTTCACCTGCCGCCACACACCACCACTTGCCGCAGCCAGATTAAAGGCCACACCACTCGCGCGACCCGTATTCGCCTGACTCGGTTGACCCCACTTAAGGACCTGGGTCACAGGAGCCGGACGCTCGAAGGACTGCACAAGCATCTCGTCCAGTGTCTGAATGCCAGCATCGTTGCCGATGGCAAGAGCATCATAAGTCACCTTGTAGTCCCGAAGGTCGGTGCCGCCCTGATCGGACAGGTATTCGGAATCACCCATGCCGCTGAGCTGAGTCGGAACGGCCCAGTACAGACGAGCGGTTACGTCAGTCGATCCGAAGGGTGCATTGACTTCGTCGCCGGGCTGGTCCTCACTCGCGGCCGAACCGAAGGGCGTGTAGCGAGTGGAGACCTGGTACTTGAGGAAGTGAGCAAGAGCTGTCTGCCGTGCCGTCACACGATAGCTGGCAGCCGCGCCAGCCGTGCTGGCCGAACCGTTCAGCGTGTACAGGGCGCGATAAACGCGACCTGCCATCGTCGAGTCAGCAGCCAGATTGGCTGGAGAGGCCCAGAAGCCATGGGTCAGACCCGTTACGCCGGTCCCGAAGTCGAAGCCGGGGCCCGTGCCGTCACCCGCGTTAGCGTCACGCCGGGTAGCCGTGGTGAAATTGGAACCTGACGGGCCGGTGAATGTCCAGCCGTCGTTGGTACCGGCGAACTGGTAGTTCTGGTGCTCGAGAACCGACAGCTGCTGCTCATCCGTCACGCCACTCTGCGAGACGACGGTCAGCACCTTGGGCGCCGCAAAGACGACCTGGTTCGAAGCACTGGTCACACCAGCGGCCAGCCACATGTCCGTCGTGGCTTCGTAGTCGAGACCCGTCACAACGTGACCGTTAGCCGCAATAAAGGCACCAGTCGTGTTGTAGGGGTCCGCAGTGATGGTGGTGCCGCCGTCAACCGTCGTATCCAGCAGGGACAGCTCGAAGAACGAGTAGTTGTCCACCGCCGAGTACGAGGTGATCCGGGAATCGGCAACCGGCACACCCGTTGCAACCATGTCAACCAGAGCGGCTTCCGACAAGGCCGGAATCACGCCGAAGGCATTGATGGCCTGGATGGCCGGGGTAGCGTCGGTGAAGCCCAGATACGCATGGAGCAGGTCGGACGTGTAGTCGTCGTTGTTCCAGTCGATGAAGGCGTTCAGGTCCACTGCGCTAATGTAGCGCAGAATACCTCTGTCACTACCCGAATCGAAATCACCCGCATCCGTGTCACCAATGATGACCTTGGGAAGAGGCTTGACGATGGGGGCATTGGCAGAAACCGGCATCACCATGGCAACCGCAACCAGCACCATCAGGGCAAGAATTAACCCTTTCTTCATGATAATGTCCTCCTTTCGAGGCAGAGAAGAAAATTTGTGAGCGCCTGCGGTCCCGCTTTGGGGGCCGTCAAGCATGCTGCACATCAAATCGTTGGTCAAGACCTTCTGCACCTCCTCTATGCTCGTTTGGGACTTTACCGGTCGTGTTGAAGAGTCAACGAATACACGTAAATTCTCCTTTATCCATGACCACTGAAAGCACTTATAACGCATTTCCACGCACCATGTCAATCAAAAACCTGCACGCCAGATCACCTTCGCTGAGACCCGTAATGGCGGCACTGCCGCTAATGTCCTCTCGCCTCCTCCCTTTCAACCGCGCCTTCCGCCCCTCTTCTACCCCTATCTTATCGGCTTCCCGACGCGGATTCATCATTGCCCGGCTTCCCGCCACAGACCTTCCGCCTTCTCGAGGAGTCGCTTCCCGATCTCCTCCGACTGCCCATAGTGATGGGACTCGGCCGGCACCAGACGATTTTCCACCAGAAACAAATAGATCCGCCACGCAATGATACAGTGCCGAACTGCCGTCGGGTGCATGTCCCCGGGATAATCCAGAACCATGTCCTTTTCAAACGCCAGCCCATGGTCCCGTGCGAAATCCATTCCCGCTTCGGAAATATCGAGATACAGAAGGGGCGCACGGTCGACGCCTTGCCGAACGCCCTCCTCCACCAGAATCCGGAATCTGTCCACCCCCGTCCGGTCTTCGGCATGGCCTGTGTTCAAAGCCAGAGGATGAGAGAGATGCACCACCGGCGAGTCCGCCGCTTCCCAGAGTCGATTCAGCCCTTGCCAAAC
>JABMPG010000020.1 GCA_013203855.1 bacterium | reverse complement strand
TCCCGATGGAACTATGTTTTCCCGCCGCCGCCTTCTTCGCATCCGTGAAGGATCAAGGAAATGCGTCGGTGCTTCTTGAGATTGGCTTGTCACGGGAGGGCTCAAGTCATCCTTCGACTGCGGGATCGCTTTCGAGAATTGGTATGGTATGCACGAAAGGGAACGTCATTCTTGCGGCACGATACATGCGGGATGCCTTCTTGCGGGTTGGGCTTGGCTGTGGTAACTTTGGGATTGGCCCTGTGGGTTTTCGTCTGATCGACGCGAGATCGCGCGGAGGCCTTCTATCCAGTCCGTATAGGGGAGTTCTTGAATGATTGGTGCGGTACTGAAAAAGGTTTTCGGCTCCCACGCTGAACGCACGATGAAGCAGTTCTGGCCGCTCGTGGACCGGATCAATGAGTGGTACGAGGAGTTCGATTCTCTTTCGGACGAGCAGATCCAGGCCAAGACCTGGGAATTCCGGGCGCGGCTTCAGGACGGCGAGACTCTGGATGATGTGGCGCCTGAGGCGTTTGCGGTTGTCAAGCAGGCGTGCAAGAGGCATGTGGGGCAGAAGTGGGAGGCCGGTGGCTCGGTGATCGAGTGGGTGGAAGTGCCCTACGATGTCCAGCTGATCGGCGGGATCACTCTGCACCAGGGAAAGATAGCGGAGATGCGCACGGGCGAGGGGAAGACTCTTGTTGCGACGCTTCCTCTTTATGCGAACGCGCTCGAGGGTCGGGGTTGTCACCTGGTTACGACCAACGACTTTCTGGCGAAACGCGACAGCGAGTGGACGGGTCGTATTCTGGAGTGGTTGGGGATTTCGATCGGGTGCATTCAACAGAACATGGACCCGCCCGAGCGGCGGAAGATGTATGCGTGCGACGTGACCTATGGCCAGAATAGCGAGTTTGGTTTCGACTATTTGCGGGATAACATGGCGAGTTCCGCAGCTCATCTGGTTCAGGGCGCGCGATCCAAGGTCAGCCAATCTCTGGCCGATGAGATTCTCGCTTTTGCCCGCGACCACGAGGGCCGTGTTGTCGCCGATAGTTTTCAGACACTGATCGTGGAGGTGGCGCCGGGGGGCGTGGCTCCTCTTGTGAAGGAATTCGGCCCCTGCTTTTCGATCGAGAGTCTTTCCGTGATCTGGCGGGGTGAAGCGGCTTTGGCGTCTCTTCCGGAGATGTCGCCACGGGCTCCCGCCGTGACTGAAGCGTTCAACGACCTTCGGGTCGCGGAGGGCAAGGGTTGGGTGCGATTTCAGCTTCTCACTCGGGATCATCATTTCGCCATCATCGACGAGGTTGACTCGATCCTGATCGATGAGGCGCGTACGCCACTGATTATTTCGGGACAAGTGGACCGTTCCACCCATCGATTCGATCAGATGCGTCCGTTGGTGGAAAACCTGATGCACCGCCAGGCCGCGCTCGTGAACAATCTGCTAGCCGAAGCGGACGATTTGTTGGGTCGGGACGATGCGGATTCCCGCTATCGGGCGGGGCTTCGCCTCTTGCAGGTGAAGAAGGCGACTCCGAAGAATAAGAAGTTCCTGAAGTACAATTCCGAACCGGAGATAGCCCGTCTGATCGGCCGGTGCGAGAATGACTTCATGATCGATCAGAAGAGCAAAATGGGGGAGAAGTCTCTGTTGTGGGTCGAGGAGGAATTGTTTTTCGTCATCGACGAAAAGGGCCACAGCGTGGACTTGAGCGAGAAGGGGCGCGAGACGGTTTCGCCGGACGACCCGGACCGGTTCCTTCTGGCGGATATCGTGGACGAGTTTTCGAGGATCGAGGGCGATCCGGATCTTTCGGAGGAGGAGAAGGAGAAGCGGAAGGCGGTGATTCGCCAGGTCAACGAGATCAAGACGGAGGAACTGCACAATATTTCGCAGCTTCTTCGGGCCTATACGTTGTTCGAGAATGATGTGGAGTACGTTATCGAGGATGACAAGGTGGTTATCGTCGACGAGTTTACCGGCCGGCTTCAGCCGGGGCGGCGCTACAGCGACGGTTTGCACCAGGCGATTGAGGCGAAGGAGCGGGTCAAGATCGAAAAAGAGACCCAGACCCTGGCCACGATCACGATCCAGAATTATTTCCGCATGTATGACAAATTGTCTGGCATGACGGTCACGGACGAGACGGAGGCGTAGGAGTTCGGGCATACGTATAAGATGTACGTTTTGGTCATCCCCACGCAC
>JABMPG010000193.1 GCA_013203855.1 bacterium | reverse complement strand
TATGACAACAGATTTCCCCGACAGGAGACCCCCATGTCCATCCCCCCCGCCCGAGCCGGACGCCCCCGCCGCTATGATCTGAAACCGGCGCCTGGCATTTCGAATCGCGACGCCGCGCTTCATATCGCCGCCCTCGATGAATGTTCCGACCGACTCATCGACCTCATCCGCGACCTGCCTCCGGAGAGCCTGGACTATCTCCCCGAGGGCGGCCGCAACACCATCGCCATGCTCGTCCGCCACATGGCTTGGGCAGAAGCCTCCTGGGTTTCGCGGTTGACGGACCGGCCGACTCCGGCCGAACTGGAAGAAGCTCTGCGAGCGGGACAACAGGAAGCGGATTCGGGAGAACTCGAGGCCTTGACTCTGCCGGTCCAGGCCCTGATCGGCCTTTGCCGAAAGGTACGCGATGAGATCACCCGGCCCGCTCTGGCCGAACTAAAGAGCATTGACGAGGCCAAACATCTCGGAGATCGGACGGTATCGCTCCGCAGTATCCTGATGCACCTGATCTGGCACTGGACCTATCATTCGGGCCAGGTCGGGCTGTTGCGCCGCCTGGCGGGAACGCGATACCAGTGGACGTTCGATGAGAGAATGACCGCGCGAGGATTTGCGCCCGAAGAAACCTGAGACTCAGTCACCGGCCTCGGCATCTTCTTCTTCATCCGGGCCTTTACGGCGGGCACGATTCATGGCTTTGCGGGCGGAGTTGAGAATCTCGTCGCGGTTCCGTTCTAAAGTTTCGAAAAGGGCCGCGTAGTGGACGGCCAGGCTCGGGTCATCGGCCGGAGAATGCGATTCCAAAGGCAAAGTGCGATTTCCGCCCGCAGTGTCGGCTTCCTCGAGCACCAGACGGTCGACCCAGCCGATCAACGCCACGAGTTCATCGTGGGGATGACGGGCCAGAGCGACACGGTGATGAAACTCGGCGGACTGGACAACGTAATCAGGCAAATTCCAGGCGCGGGCCAGATGGCCGCCCAATTCATCGTGCGCAATACCGAAAACTTCCATCTCGATATCTCGCAACGGACGGCGCTCGCGCAACGCCTGCTCGATGCACCGGTCGAAATCGCGCGGAAAATTGCGGATGAAAACGCTGTAGCCGACATCGTGCAGAATGCCGCTGATTTGGATTTCCATAGGGGGAACGAGAGTGGACAAAGCCACATTGGCCGCGGCCCGGGCGGCCGCGCCCACTCCCACCGAATGGCTTAGAAAAGAATCGAGCCCCAGGCGCGTCATGCGGGTGTTGCCTTCGAAAACCTCGCTGAGGGAGGTGATCATCGTGACGCTCAGCAGGTTGTAGAGGCCGATGATGACGATGGCCTGGTGCAGACTGGCGACCGCATAGTGCAAGCCATAGTAGCTGGAATTGGCCTCTTCGATGATCTGGTCGCGCAAATCAGGCCGACGTTCGATCAGAATCTCCAGCTCGCGAATATCGATCTGCTCGGGCGACTTCCGAGACACCTCCAGGATTCGCGTATCGGTCTGGGTGAAAAGGGGAGATCGAGTGAGGTGCCGGGCCCGCTGCAGGACCAATTCCTTCATGTTGGCAACTCTCATGGGCAGGTCCACGCTACAGACAAAAAAACCGGCATCTGGGCAAGAGGCCGGTCGGTATGAATCACTTTGGAGGCGAGGAGGGGATTCGAACCCCTGAATAAAGGTTTTGCAAACCTCCCCCTTAACCACTTGGGTACCTCGCCTCATCCTGATGGTCGCCCTCGCTTCCGCGCGAGCGACCTCTCATTATGCTTTATCGAACCCGCGTGTCAACCTCTTAAGTGGGAAAATGAAATACTTCAACAAAACGCGCAGAATCCCACGCCAACTCAACACCAGATTGAGGCATCGCGCACTCGCCCGATCAATTCTCTTCCCTCACCAGCCGGAAGCCAATGCCCTCATAGCCTCGGTTGTACCTGACACCGACGCGATAGGCTGCCCGTATCTCGTGGCGATAGCAGTCCCAGGAGCCCCCCCTGAGAACCCGGAGAGCATTCCGATCCGTAGGCTTGCTGTTGAAGGGATTGCTTGCCGCTTGGCTCTGGTAGTACTTGGGATCGAAATAATCTCTGCACATCTCCTGCACGTTGCCCAGCATGTCGTGAAGACCAAAAGGATTGGGCTTGTAGGAACCGACGGGAGCCGTAACAAAATAGCCATCCTTCACCTTGATGGCATTCCTCCAGCGTGTCACCTTTTCCGCGGCGCTCAAATCGAGAACATTCTCATACTCGCCCAAAAGGGAATCGTCCTTCCCCCAGTAACGGGGCGAGTTCATTCCGCCCTGGGCCGCGAACTCCCACTGCGCCTCGGTG
>JABMPG010000192.1 GCA_013203855.1 bacterium | reverse complement strand
TTCTATCTCCCCTCCAGTCGGTCCGGTTCCCTGGAAGAAAACCCCCGCGCGCCGAAATCGTCGCCCCACGGGTTGATATTTCCCCGCCCGGAACGCTCGATGAGTTCCCCCATCCGGTTTCGCCAGAGGTAGAGAGACTCCGGATCGCGGGAGAATTCCCTCAGGCTCCGGACCAGTTCCCGAGGGACCTCGGCGGCGGACCTGGCTTCTTCGAGCCATGCGGTCTCCGCTTCCGTCAGGCTCTCCCGCCGGTTTTCAGATTCCAAGACTATTGCCTCGAGAATGATCGCATAGGCAAAGTCTTCGAGTCCGTCGCGGTAGTTTTCGAGGCGGATGGTCGGAACGGGACGCCCTCCGGGACCGGCGCACAGAAGGGATCCGTCACCGTGATAGGTCGTCCAACTCACGGGGTTCCACGTCGTGAAGGGGCCCGTCTCGATGGGCTGATTCTCCTTCCACATGTCGAGGGCGTAGTAGAGAAATCCATCGGGACGATATCGAACGGTCTGCGCGCCGGTCAGGAGACGGGTCTCGATGGCCGGATATTCGATGAACCAGTTGGCCCAGGGATGGTGAGGTGAGCAGCAGATGTACCACCAGACGGAACGGCCGGATTGACGCGCGCGGGCAGCCCGCTCGGGATCGTATCTCGGAGTGAGGGGACACCACCCGTCGAGGGTCTTCACCGGTGAGTCGAGCCCATAGGAGTGGTCATAGCTGGTCGTCAGGAGGAGCACCTCGGGGAAGGCCTCGCGCAGGATTCGGGCAGTCGTCTCAAGTTGGTCGAACTGATCCGAGCCGCGTTCGTCGAAACCGTAGATGTAGGCGTGATTCAGAAACCCCATTTCCTTCGCCTGGTCGTATGCCGGGCGAAGCCTCTCAACGGCTTTGCGGGCAACATCTTCCGCCTCTTCGGCCGGGACGCCGCCGTTCAGAACATTCCCCAGGTTGAAGGCCACGAGTTGCCCCCGGTCGGACAGACGCTTCAGAATATCGAAGTCCGGAGGGCCGCCGCGATAGAGATGGTCGTAGTCGATGTAGTAGTCCGCGAGGAAATCTGCGTACTCGGTCTTGCGCTCGGGCCAGGTGGCTTTTCCGCCCATCTGGGAGGGCTCTTCAAAGAAGCTCAGCGCGCCGGGAAGGGGGGCATGGGGGGGCAGGGCGAAATCGTAGATGCGGATTGAGAGGTCGAAAAAGATCGGTTCGAGATTTACCGCCGCCACCCGCAGCTGTCCCCGGTAAACGCCAGCGGGTTGGTCTTCCGGGCATTTCACGCGCACCCAGAAGGTCTGAAGGTCTCCCTTCGCCACATCTACCGGACCAAGGAAATTGAGAATCGGATCGGGCCACCAGCCCACGTAGGGCACGTCATAGGGCGGCCGGTGTTCGGTTTGCACGAATCCGACCACCTCGCACTGCACCCGTTCGGGCGGAAATACGGTCCCGCCTTCCTTCTCCAGTTCCGTAACCGAGATCTCCACCTCCCTCATGTCGCCGTCTCTCGCCAGAACCCCGATCTGGAGACTCTCCTTCTCGCGCCGGGCGAGGGAAAGGCTCAGTTGGCGGGGCGCCTTCAACTCAAAGGGCATATCCCGGGGGAGAATCTTTTCCATCGAAGTGGCCGCGCCGACTAGAAGACCCCGATCGGGCCGTCCCACTTTTCTCAAGTCTGCCCGGAACTTCAGGACGGACAAAACCCGGTCGAACCGTGCGGGATAGCGCTCCAGTTCGGTTTGGATGAACTCGAGCCGGTCAAGGGTGAGAGGGGAGGAACTGATCTCGTCCAAGTATTCCTGAAGGCGGGAAGCTTCGGCTTCGAGATCCGAACGGGCCTCCTGGCGCAGATCACCGGGGGCGTTATCCTCCTCCAGGCGTCTTGAGTACGCCTCCGCCATCGTAGCGAAAGCGGGGGCTTCCTCCAGAAAGAGATCGGCCAGATCGCGCAGGAACTCCGGCATCGGCCCCAGCGGGTTTTCTCCCTTTTCCAGGAGGCAAAGGCTGTCGAGGTAGAGGGACAGTTCTCCGACGGGGCGCTGAGTAGAGAAGTGCAGAAGGCTGATGTTGGAGATATCCACTTTCTTCTTGAGATCGGATATCGGGATCACGTGACGCCGATAGTCCTTCGCCGGAAGGTCGAGCTGGTACTTGAATCCTTCACGAAAAGGCGTTCCACTGTCCGTGATGAAAAGGGAAAGCGTCAGCCGGTCTTCCGTCGGATTCGTGATGTCAATGACGAACCGGTCGAAAGGCCGCCAGTCGCCCACGGGCGGCGTGACCTCGAAGGCCGGCCATTCCGGTAGTCCGTTCCCCCAGGCGGGGGTTGTGAACCGGAGAGATTGCCTTCCGACCGTGGCGTAATGAGGCTCCCGTTGGAGTTGATCCTGGCCGGACGAGACGGTCCAGGTCGTCAGCGGGTCGTCTTTCTCGAAGTTGAACATGGAGACGCCCATCCAAGCCGGGGTGTCAAGTGCGGAAAAGACCGCCACGATCGTCAGGAGATATGTCAACCCGTTCATTCGTCTCATGCTACCTGAGACTCTCTGGCGCTTCAACCTCAGCCCGCAGCAAACGCGGCGCGCGTGGGTGCAACCCTAAGATTTGAGGCAATGCAAGAGAATATTAGCTAGACGGTTACCGGGCGGTTAAGATAGGCTGCACGGGTTGATGCTGACACCATT
>JABMPG010000191.1 GCA_013203855.1 bacterium | reverse complement strand
CGCCAGGGTGCCCCAGATGCCGCAGACGAGGTGGACCGAGGTGGCGCCCACGGGATCGTCGAGTTTCAGGACGCCGTCGATGAACAGCACGGCCAGGACTACCAGGATGCCCGCGATTCCTCCGATGATGATCGACTCCATGGGAGTGGTCACGTCGGCGTTTGCCGTGATTCCCACGAGGCCCGCCAGTGCGCCGTTGAGAACCATGGTGAGATCCGGTTTCTTCTGGATCGTCCAGGTCATTATCATCGCACCTGCGATGCCGGCCGCTGCGCCGAGAGAGGTTGTAACGCAGACCAGGGAGAGAATGGCCGGATTGGCGCTGAGAACCGAGCCGCCGTTGAAGCCATACCAGCCGAACCACAGGAGGAAAACGCCGATGGCGGCCAAGGGGATGTTGTGACCGACGATCGGCCGGACTTTTCCGTTGGCGTACTTCCCGTTGCGCGGCCCGAGGAGAATGATGCCCGCAAGTGCAGCCCACCCGCCGACGGAGTGAACGGCTGTTGAACCGGCAAAATCGTGCCAGTCGCCGCCGCGAATCGTGGACAGCCAGCCGCCGCCCCAGATCCAGTTGCCTACGATGGGATATGCGATCGCCACATAGATTACGGAGAAGATGAGGAAACTGTGCAGCTTGATTCTTTCGGCCACTGCTCCCGAGACGATAGTCGCTGCCGTCGCGGCAAACATCCCCTGGAAGAGGAAATCGGTCCAGTAGGTGTAGTCGCCGTAAGCGGCGGTCAAGTCCTCTGGGGATGCCCCGATGCCAAGACCGGCCCATCCCATGAAGCCGCCGAGGATGCGCTCGCCGTACATGATGCTGAAACCGATGAGGGCGTAGGTGAGCAGGCCGATGGCCACGATGGAGGTGTTTTTGAAGAGGATGTTGCAGGTGTTCTTTGCCTGCGTGAGTCCGGTCTCGAGAGTGGCGAATCCCAGATGCATGATGAACACCAGGAAGGCTGCTATCAGAATCCAGAGATTGTTCACCGTGAACATTGCGGCCGCCCCATCCGGAGCTGCGGGCTCCTGCGCGAGAGCCACCGATCCCGCCAGGACCGCCCCGAAGATGGGCGCTGCGATCAACCATGTCTTGCGTCTCATAACTGGATTCTCCTTCTGCCTGTGAATTTGGGGGTGTTGTGGCGTGAGCCCCTCCGGGCTCACTTTCCTGATCCCTTGGTTCTCGCTGGGGAAATTGGCATCGGGTTTCCGAATGAACCCCGGCGATATCTTGAGATGAGGGGGAGCAAGGCCTGTGCCACCGGCTCACAATGAATGGGTATGTCTGACAATACGGGAGTTACGGCTATGGATGGCCACCGTAACATCTGGGGGAGGGAGATACGAAAATGTAGCCGGATTGGTTGTGTCATACGCTGTGGTAGGAATCAATTTGCCGATTATCCGTGCCCTCAGGGCTCCAGACCGGCTCTGGAGTGTTGGCCCGCATTTTGCGGACGGGCATATGAAGTGGCTCCGTTTACCCGCGCCGCAAACCGAAAGGGACATCCCGATGAAAACTTCCCCAAAGACTCTCTTCACCTTCGTATCGTTACTTCTGTGCGTGTTGTGGACATCTGCTTCCTTCGCCACGACCGCCACGCTTGTACGCCGGGTCGACGTCTTCCCCCTTTTTGAGGCTCAAACGCAAGCCTTCGAGAATGTTGGGTCCATGAAAGCGGGCCAGACATTTCAGTCGGATTCTTTCCGTGAGAAGGCGCGGGCGGTCTTCGAGAAATCTCGGGAACTGGGGGTGACCAAGCCGAAGGTGAGTTTTGTGACGATCTCCGAAGCGGACGGCCGTGTGACGGTGCAGTTTATTGTCGAAGGGGACCGGGCGCTCAAACTGGACTCTCTTGCAATCGTCGGGGGGGGGCTTCTCGACGCGCCCCGGGCGAGGCGTTTCCTCCAGAAACATCCAGTACAGCCCTTCAAGCGCGGGATGGATCTCACCGGCCAGTCGCTGGGTCGCGCCGTGAACCTTGTCAACGAGTTCTATCGTGACCTTGGCTATCTCGAGGCGACGGTGGTGATTCAGGCTGTCAAGGTTTTGGATTCCGGCAATCGCGCGGATCTGGTCCTCGTCGCTCACAGAGGTTCCCGCTATGAGATCGACTCCATCGAAATCGTCCAGACGCAGCGCTTGCCCGTTTCGGAGTACCAGGAGATCGCTGACTCTCATCTCGACAAACCGGCGGCCCAGTGGCGTTATCAGGCCCTGGAGCGCGACTTCCGCATTCTCGCGCAGAAGAAAGGCTACATGGGCGCGCGGGTTGGTCTCGAGCATGGAGTCTCCCCCGAGGATCACACCGCCGCCGTTCGGATTCATGTCGACGAAGGAACGACCGGAACCCTCGGGGAAGTCGACCTCACCCATCTGCCGCTCTCGGATCCGCCCGAAGATCCGAACTGGTTCCAGCGATTCTGCCGGGGCCGGGTGGCTCCCCCGGTTTCGGACGATCTCGCGCGGCGAATGGTGCGCAGCGAGTCCGGTGGCCTGTTGACCTGGTACGATACCCAGCGGCTTGAGCGGCGCTTGCAGGGGCTGGGGGTGTTCGACGTCATCCGGGTCGACACGGAGCCTACGACTGCGACTCATGTCCGCGACCTGTCGGTGACCGTGCGCGACAAACGCTCGGGCCGGCTCGATTTCAGCGGCGGATGGTCGACCGGCCTCGGCATCATGGGTTTACTGCGGATTTCCGAGAGCAACATCGGAGGACATGCCGACCGGCTGTCTCTGACTCTCCAGGGAGGCGAGCGGCGTAACGGTGTCCGGCTTTCCTATCTCGATCGGGAATGGGCCTATGGCGAGCGCTTTCCATGGCTGTCAGGCACGCGCTGGTTTGGCGAGGAGACGTACTCTTCTCTGCTGCATTCCGGTTATTTCCAGATCGGAGACTACGATGAGTATCAAGAAGAGACGATCGGTCTCTCGACTGAATGGCTCCGGGAGTGGGAGGGACGGCCCGGTCTGTGGCCTTTCCGCTTTCTGGGCGATGATCTTCCCAGCGCGGCGGCTCTCTGGACGGACGGCTGGCGGCTGCGCCTTGAGCGGGTCGGACTCAATCCGGATGGAGATCCCGACGATTACGAGGAAGACCTCGACGATTACTATGTAGCCGCCGTGCGCTATCGCATGGGCTACGATTCCCGGGAAGGCGGCGATTTCGCGGACCGGGGAGTGTATCTCGGCACGTCCGTCGAAACCGGCATGGCGGAAGGGTTCCTTCTGAAGTGGGCCGGCGACTGGAAGTACCATGTCCCCCTGAGTCGGCGCTGGGGCTATGTCACACAGGCCGGCCTGGGGCTTATGCCGATGCCCGCCGACGAAGTGGGAATCGGCGAGCGCTTCCACGCGGGGGGCACGGACGACCTGCGCGGATTTGAACCTCGCGGCATGGGGCCTGTTGACGGGCGTGAGGACGATCTGCATACCGGCGGGGCGACCAGAGCGCTGTGGCGCAACGAACTGCGCTACAAGGTCACCACCAGCCTTCAGGCTCTGTCCTTTGTCGATCTGGCCGCTCTAGACAAGAATCCGCTGGCTTTGGGGGAACTTGGCGCCAGCGCTGGGCTGGGATTGCGCTATCGTTTCGGTCGCTCCGGGAATGGCCTGCTCGTCTATCTTTCCCAGCCCTTCTTCTCCCAGAGCCCGGACAAAACGACTTCCGTACATTTTGGTATGGCACTCG
>JABMPG010000190.1 GCA_013203855.1 bacterium | reverse complement strand
TCAAGGTTTACATACAGCGTGCCGCCTCGGGCCTTGTCGCCCGCCTCCCTCAGCGCCTCGACCTCCGCATGCGGTTGCCCGGCTTTCCGGTGCCAGCCCCGACCCACCACCTCGTCATCGCGCACAATCAACGCACCAACCATGGGGTTGGGCGAAGTGCACCCACGCGCTCGCGCAGCCAACTCGAGCGCCTCGCGCAGATACTGGCGATCTTTTGTCGAGATACCCATGAGCGAAGGCCGCCCTTATTCCTCGACGGCCTGCAAAGCCAGGAACTCGTGGATCGAAATGGCCACTTCCTCGATCTGTTTCTTCTTCAGTCCCGGATAGATCGGCAAAGAAAGAACCCGCGAGGCCAACAATTCCGCCACCGGAAAATCCCCTTCCTTGTAGCCCAGGTAACTGAAGCAAGGCTGCAAGTGCAGGGGACGGTCGTAGTAAACGGCCGTCCCGATTTCGCGATCCGCCAGGAATTGGCGAAGGCCATCCCGGTTCTCGCACTGGATAGTATAGAGATTGTAGGTATGCTCGCCCCGCTCGAAGAACTCGGGAACCTCGATGTCGGCCTCGCCCAAGAGTTCATTGTAGAAACGGGCGTTCTCCACACGGTCCGCGATCGTCTCATCCAACTCCTCCAACTTAATACGGAGGATGGCGGCCTGAATGGAGTCCAGGCGGCTGTTATAGCCGATCTCCTGGAACACGCCGTCGCCATTGCGGCCGTGATCGCGATACCGACGGATGCGCTCCGCCACCTCGTCATTATGGGTCACTACCAGACCGCCGTCGCCTACTCCGCCCAGGTTTTTCGTGGGATAGAAACTAAAACAACCCGTCACGCCCATGGCCCCGAGGTGCTTGTTGCTGATACGTCCCCCCATAGCCTGGGAAACATCCTCGATCAAAAACAGACCATGCGCGTTGGCCAACTGCATGAGATTGGACAGATCACAGGCCTGACCGAACATATGTGGGGCGATAATGGCTTTCGTCTTCGGCGTAATCGCGTGGTTGACGCTATCGATCGCCAGATTATAGTTCAAAGGATCCACATCCACGAAAACCGGCCGGGCACCGACCCGCGCCACAACATCCGCCACGGCCACAAAAGTGAAAGTAGGAACAATTACCTCATCCCCAGGGCTGATTCCCAGCGCCTTAAGGGACAGAAGCAACGCATCCGTTCCCGAATTGACACCGATGGCGTGCGGCACACTCAGCAGTTTCGCCGCCGCTTTCTCGAATTGGGCCACGGCCGGCCCGAGGATAAACGAATTCTCCTCGAAAACCTGGTCGATGGCCTGATGGATTTCTTCCATAATCCCCTCGTGCTGGGGGGTGAGGTCAATAAAAGGCACTTTCATCCGGGTTGCTTCCTCGTTTCCAACGGCCTGCAACTGGCCGGGTGTGGGGATAGACCTACAATCGGGAGAGCTAACCTTCCTCTCCCGACATAAGACCTCCCACTGTAGAAACGGGCCGGGTCAATGTCAAGGATGAAACGGAGTCTCCGAGTTCGGCTCCCCGACCCACTTTCATCTCTCCCGCGCGTCGCTCCAAACGCGCCTCGGATTGGCCGTTCCGATCTCTCTCGCGGTCTCCTCCCAGGGAGAACTCAGGAACACGACAAAAAAACATCCCCATTCACCGAAGAATGATCCTTCGAACCGCTCGCCGTTTTTCCCATCTTTTCCTTGACCATCCCCAGAAGCTTTGATAAACAACACGCTGGCCTGCCTTGCGGACGGACCGGGGAGAGGATTACGCCCCTCCACACGCCGGTAGCCAACATCCCACACGTCTCCCCATGCTCCTTGGTGTCCGGTATCGGGTGTTCATGAGCGGGAGGCGGAGGCCAAACCAAGGAAGGAAGTCCCACATCATGATGCAACCCGTTTCCATGAAGCAGTTGCTGGAAGCCGGGGTCCATTTCGGCCATCAGAAAAGCCGATGGAACCCCAAGATGGCGAAGTACATCTACACCGACCGCAACGACACCTACATCATCGACCTGAAGAAGACACTCAAACTCATGCGCGAAGCATGCGTTTTCGTGCGCGACAGAGTCGCGGCCGGCGGCGAAGGCATTTTCGTCGGAACCAAAAAGCAGGCTCGGGAAGCCATCGCCCACTGGGCCGACCAGTGCAACATGCACTATATCAATAACCGTTGGCTCGGCGGCATCCTGACCAACTGGCAGACCGTCAGCAAGAACATCAAACGCCTCATCGAACTTGAAGCGATGCAGGCCTCCGGCGAGATCGAAAAGTACTCCAAGAAGGAACAGAGTCGCCTCAACCACCACCTCGAAAGCCTCAAGAAGAACCTCGACGGCGTCAAACGCCTGCGCAGACTCCCCGATTTCCTCTTCGTCGTCGACCCCCAGAAGGAATCGATCGCCGTCCATGAAGCCAACCGGCTCGGCATCCCCGTCGTCGCCGTCACCGATACCAACTGCGACCCGGACCCGGTTGACCTCGTCATCCCCAGCAACGACGACGCGATCCGGGCCATCAACCTGGTCTGCCAGAAGATGGCCGAATCCGTCATCGACGGTATGATCACACGGGTCGACGCGGGCCTCGAGCCCCCGACCTACCTACCCGAAGCCGTCCGCCACCAGGTCATGGGCACCACCCCCGAAGCAGTGCAGGCTCCCGAAGAGAGCCTTGCTGAACCCGTTTCTGAAGAAGCGAGCCCCATTCCCCAAGAAGCTGGCGAGAAAGAAACCACCCCGACTCCGCCCAGCCCCGAACCGCCGGCAATAGGCTGATTTCCGGACGAGAACCAGAACGATATTACAGAACAAGGGAGATATACACCGTGGCTGAAATCACTGCTAGCCTTGTCAAAGCCCTGCGCGAACAGACCGGCGCAGGGATGATGGAATGCAAGAAAGCCCTCCAGGAG
>JABMPG010000189.1 GCA_013203855.1 bacterium | reverse complement strand
GTCATCTATGTCGGCAAGGCGCAGAACCTGCGCGCCCGCGTCCGACAGTACTTCGCCGAGTCGGGCGGCGACACGCGCCTTTCCATCCCGCTCATCCGCAAAGACCTCGACCACATCGAGACCATCATCACCACCAATGAGAAGGAGGCGTTCCTTCTCGAAAACACTCTCATCAAGCGCCACCGCCCGCGCTACAACGTCCGCCTCCGCGACGACAAAACCTACGTCTCGATCCGCATCGACCTCGAGGAGGTATGGCCCCGCATCGAGATCACCCGCGCGCGAAAACGCGACAAGGCGCTCTACTTCGGGCCCTATACGAACGTGAAGGCCGTGCGAAAAACCGTCAATCTTCTTCAGAAAGTCTTTCCCCTGCGCACCTGCTCCAACATGACCTTCTGCACCCGCACCCGCCCCTGCGTGCAGGCCCAGATCGGCCGGTGCTGCGCCCCCTGCACAGGCCAGGTCGACCGCGAGGAATATAACCGGATGGTGAAGAACACCGTGCTGTTTCTCAAGGGCCGCAACGATGAACTCGTCGATTCCCTGCGTTCCCAGATGGAAGAGGCGAGCGAAAAACTCCAGTTCGAGCGCGCCGCCATCCTGCGCGACCGCATTGTCGCCATCGACGAAACCGCCCAGGCCCAGCGTGTCGCCTCCCACTCCACCGAAAATCGCGACGTGGTCGGCCTCCACACCGACCGGGGCCAGGCCGCTCTCTCGATCCTCATGTTCCGACGCGGCCAGCTCGTCGAGACGCTGAACTGGCTTCTGCCGCTCTATGGCACGCCGACCGGAGAGGCCCTCTCCAATTTTCTCGGCCAGTACTACGACGAATCGCGCCTTTTGCCCCGCGAAATTCTCCTGCCTGCGCCAGCCGACGACAAGTCCGCCATCGAGGAATGGCTCACCGAACTGCGCGGCGGCCGGGTCGAACTCCTTGTGCCCGAGCGTGGTGAAAAGGTGGCCCTCGTTGGCATGGCCAATACCAACGCACGCGAGCATCTCGAACGCAAACTGTCCGGCAGGGAGGAGTCAGAGCGCGTCCTTGAGGACCTCGCCCACCGCCTGCACCTGACCCGCACGCCCCGCGCCATCGAGTGCTATGACATCGCCACCCTTCAGGGCGCGCACAGCGCGGGCTCCAAGGTCGAATTCGTCGATGGCGAGCCTCACAAGGCGGGTTATCGTCTCTACAAGATCCGCACCGTCGAGGGCCAGGACGATTATGCCATGATGCGCGAGGTCCTGATCCGCCGCTTCCGCTATGCCGTTGAAAAGAATGAAGATCTGCCCGACCTGGTGGTCGTGGACGGCGGCAAGGGCCAGCTCAATATGGCGGTCGAAACGCTGAACGAACTCGGCCTGGCCGAGGTGCCGCTGGCCGCCCTCGTGAAGGAGCATCTGAAATCGGACGAAGCTGGCGAGAGCAGCCGCACCTCGGAGATGCTCTTCCTGCCCGAGCGCAAAAACCCGGTTGTCTTCCCGCCCCGTGCACCGTCGTTCTATCTGCTTCAACGCCTGCGCGACGAGGCCCACCGCTTCGTGAACGCCTATCACGGCAAGGCCCGCCGTCAGTCGAATCTACGCTCGCCCCTGCTTGATCTCCCCGGCATCGGCCCGGTCCGAGTCAAGGCGCTTCTGCGCCACTTCGGGAGTCTCACGCGCGCAAAATCGGCCACGCTGGAAGAGCTCCAGGCCGCGCCCAACATGAACCGCACCGCCGCCGAGACGGTCTATCTCGCGTTTCAAGACGAGAGATCGAGCTGATTCGCGCGCGCAATCTATGCTGCCCGGCCTTGAAAAACATCCCGGCCCAGGACGAGAGCCTGGAGGGTGGCGATCACCCAGAGTCGCCTTTGGGCCAAGTCTCGTAGTTCAGCGGGGCGGCGTCGAAGCGGCAGACGTCGCAAGATCTGAGAATGCTCCCGAAAATGATGAATGGACCATGACGGTTGCTCCTTCAGGCTGGATCGATATTATAGGAGCGTTCGGGTTCGCGCGCAATTCAACCCTTGCCACAGCCTGGCGTCGCGCCTATTCTGCCATTCATCATACTCGGGGAGGAACCCATGAGCCGGACCAAAATCGTTGGAACTTACGGACCCGCCTGCGAATCGGAGCGCACGATCGTCTCCATGCTGCGGGCCGGACTGGATGTTTTTCGCCTCAACCTGTCCCACCTCGAACCGGCCAAGCTCAGCGAGACCGCCGGGCGCATCCGTCATATCGCGGAAGCGGAGGGCCTGCCCGTGGCGATCCTGGCGGACATGCCGGGCCCGAAAATTCGCTGCACGGGGTGCGAGCCGGAGAAGTTTCAGGTCCACGACGGCGAGCGGATCGAACTGGCACCCGGCAAGACGCAGACATCCACGCCGCGGCGGGTCTATATTCAGTATCCGCACCTGATTGAAGACGTGAAGAAGGACCACGAGATCGCCATTAACGACGGGCTGGTCCTGCTTCGGGTGCGCCGGGTGGATGCGAAGAATGGCGTCTTGAAATGCATGGTGATGCGCGGGGGGGAGATCTCCTCCCGCAAGGGGGTCTGTTTTCTCCACAGTGAGATTCGTATCCAGGGCCTGACGCGACGGGACCGGGAGGGCCTCCAGGCCGCAACCCAGTCGCCCGTCGATTTTGTTGCCCTCAGCTTTGTCCGATCGCCCGATGACATCCGCAAGGCGCGAAACATTCTGAAGAAAGCCGGAAATGGGAAGATTCCCATCGTGGCCAAGATCGAACAGCGGGAGGCGATCGCGAACCTGGAAGAGATTCTTGAGGTCACCGACGGCGTGATGGTCGCCCGGGGGGATATGGGGATCGAGCAGCCGCTCGAAAACGTGCCCCTCCTCCAGAAGGACATCATCCGCCGCTGCAACGAGACGGGCCGGTTCGTCATCACGGCGACGCAGATGCTGGAGTCGATGATCGAGCATGCCCGGCCCACGCGCGCCGAAGTCACAGATGTGGCCAATGCGATCCTGGATGGCAGCGACGCGGTCATGCTCAGCGCCGAGACGGCGATGGGAGAGCGTCCGGTGAGCGTGGTGCGCATGATGACCCGGATCGCCGTCATCGCCGAGACCCGCATCGATCCGGCCGATGTGCTGCACCGCCTGCCGACCCTGCCGGAGCCAGCGAATCCGGAAGTGCCCGATCTGGACGATGCCCTCGCGCAGGCAGCCTGTGAACTGGCTCTGCACGCCCGGATCGACGCCCTGGTGCTCCTGTCGTTTTACGGGTCCACCGCCCGCCGAATCGCGCGGTACCGTCCGGCGTGTCCGATTTACGTTCTGAGTCCCTATCGCGATCAGTGCCGACGGCTGGCCATCACCTGGGGGGTCGAGGTTTTCGATTTCCCCGAGGCCAAGCCCGATGGCAAAGGGGCGACGGTAAGCCCGGAGTCACTGATCGAGCCGGCGATCGAGGCCCTGCGCCGGGAGGGGCGCCTAGGGAAGAAGCAGCGGGTTGCCTTCCTCGCGGGCGTGCCGCTCGATGCTCCCGGGGCGACAAACTGGCTTCACGTGGTCGAAATCTGAGCCTCAGGGCCCGGGGCGACGGGTGCGGCGGCGGAAGTCGCTGGGCGCGGTGCCGATCATCTTCTTGAAGGTCCGGGAGAGATGAAAGGGATCCGAAAAACCGAGCCTGGCCGCAATCGCTCGAATGGGTAAATCCGTCTGGAGGAGCAGCATCTGCGCGCGTTCGATTCGGCGCTGGAGGATGTAGCGGGACGGCGGGATGCCGAGGGCGCGGGTGAAAAGGCGGCAGAAGTAGGTCGGCTCAAGGTGGGCTATTCTCGCGAGTTCCGTCACGCGAAGGGGCTGGTCGAGGCGACGGTCGATCATCTCCAGCAGGTCGCGGAAGCGCACGAGATCGCGGTTGATCGGGAGCGTGGACTGCATGGATGCGAAGAAGGGCGCGAGGATCTGAAGGAGGAGGCCTTGCGCCTCCAGAAGGCTGGCGGGTGTGTCCTCTTCGCGAGACACGATCAGCCGGGCGAAACGCTCACGGATCGAAGCGCAGTCGGGCGGCTGGGTTTCCCGCGGGACGGGGATGTGGTCAAAGAGGAGGACGCCGCCGAGGACGCGGGCGTCGAAGTGGGTCCATGAGATGATGACATGACGGGGGCAGAAGTATGCCATGGGCGTCCGTGCGGGAATCAGATAGAGATGGCCCGGCCGGAGTTCGAGGTGGGAATCGGGAAAATCGAGGTGGGCCGCTCCTGACTCGATGTAGTAGAGGCGATTACAGGGTAGCGGATCGGGAACGCTACTGCGCCATTCCGGTCCGAGTTCCGAGCGGCGGGCGAGGAATATCCGGAGCGTGAGGGTGGAGAGCAAGGCGTCCATTTTGCCACCTTTCCAAACGAGAACCGCAGAACTATACATGTTTTCGTCAGGCGTGACCATTTCCATTTTCGTGCCGTGTCATTATCGTTCCTTCCGATGGGCAGGAAGGGGATAGAACAGGGAAGTTTAGATCGTTCATGCCCGATCCCCTCTGCGAATTCACGGATTCTTCAATATCAGAAAAAGGAGTCCCTCATGGACATTTCCCAACATGATCGTGACGTTCTCAGGCGTCTGGCTGCGGAGCAGGCGGAGATTTCCGCCCTGCCCGTGAACCGGGAACGGGCCGAACTCTGGCGTCGCACGAATCAGCTCGAGGCAGTAAAGCCGCCGGTCTGGATCAATGAGGTCTGCTGGAACGAGTTGAGCCAGGAGATCGAACTGGACGCCCAGTGCGTGGACCCCTGGTGCCGGGGAATCGAGATAGGGCTTCGGCGCTTGCTCTACCAGTGGAAGCATTTCCCGGGCGATACCGTCGTGGACGGACGGATCTACTGCGCTTACTCCGTGATCGACACGGGTTTCGGCATCCGGGAAGAGAGCGAAAAAGTCTTCGTCAGCGAGGGCTCCGTCGCGTCTCGGCATTTTGTGCCCGGCATTCAAGACGAGAGCGATATCGAGAAGATCAGGCGGCCCGAGGTGACGGTAGATCACGAGGCCACGGACCGGCGTTTCGAGGTGATGCAGAGCATCTTTGAGGGGGTCATTCCGGTGAAAAAACGGGGCTATCCCGGCTCGTGGTTTGCGCCGTGGGACGAACTCATCCGTTGGTGGGGCGTGCAGGAGGCGATGATGGATCTGGTCGTGCGACCGGAGATGGTGCATGCCGCCATGGACCGCCTCGTGGATGCCTACTGCCACCGTCTCGACCAGTGGGAGGCCCTTGGGCTTCTGGAACTCAACAACAACAACGCGCGCATTGGCTCAGGCGGTTTCGGATACACGGATCAATTGCCCCAGCCCGATTTCGATCCCGCCCATGTGCGCTGCCAGGATATCTGGGGCAGCGCGACAGCCCAGATCTTCTCGGAAGTCTCGCCCGACATGCACGAGGAGTTCGCCCTGCGCTATGAGCGGCGCTGGATCGACCGATTCGGCTTGGCCTACTATGGCTGCTGCGAGCCGCTGCATCTGAAGATCGGCATTCTGAGCAAACTGCCCAACCTGCGCAAGATTTCGATGAGTCCGTGGGCAAACCTGGAAAGCGCGGCCGACCAGACCCAGGGCCGCTATGTCCTGTCCTTCAAACCCAACCCGGCCTACCTGGCCAAGGAGAAATGGGACACGGAGCAGATCCGGACCTATCTTCGCGAAAACCTGGAGAAGGTGCGCGGCTTGCCGGTCGAGGTGATCCTCAAGGACATCAGTTCGGTAGGCCAGCAACCCCGCCGGCTCTGGGAATGGGCCGAAGTCGCGCGAGAGGTGACGGAGGAATTTGCCTAGGGTTGGACGTTTGGAGATCAGAGCCGCCGGGCCACGACTACCCGTTCGATGCCTTGGTAATCCGGGCGCACCTCGGGCTCTTCGTAGCAACCGTCGCCTCGGATGAGATCTCGCACGGCGTCTCCCTGGCCTTGGCCGATTTCAAAAATCAGAAAACCGCCCGAGACGAGGCGTTCGGCTGCCTGGGGGATTAGTTCCCGGATTGCTTCCAGACCGTCGGGGCCGGAGAAGAGAGCGCCAGTCGGCTCGTGCTTCACCACGTCGGGAGGCAGCGTGTCACGGTCGGACTCCGGGATATAGGGCGGATTGGAGGCCACTATCTCGAGGGGGCCTTCGACGCCTTCGAGGATCGAGGCGAGACGGAAGTCGATGCAATCCGCCACTTCGTTTCGTTCGGCGTTTCGACAGGCGGTGTCGAGAGCTGCGCGGGACGTGTCGGTCGCGACGATTTCGATTTCAGGCAACGTGTGGGCGAGGGCGACCGCGATCGATCCGGACCCCGTGCCGACATCGGCCAGACGGAGCATTTTTTCGGGGCGCGATTCCTGGAGGGTCTCGATCGCTTCGAGAACGGTGTCGACCAGGAGTTCGGTCTCGGGCCGGGGAATCAGGACGTGGCGGTTCACCTCGAAGTCGATCGAGTAGAACTCGCGATGGCCGATGATGTAGGCCACCGGCTCGTGATCGGCACGGCGCTTGAGGTCCTGGCGATACCGCACCTTCTCATCCTCGCTCAGGGGCCGGTCCCACGCCAGGTAGAGATCCAGGCGTGACATGCCAACGATGTGGCCGAGAAGCACTTCGGCGTCGAGGCGGGGCGATTCGATGCCGCGCTCTCCAAGCCACTGGGCGGAGCGGGCAATGGCGTCCTTGATGATGAGAGGGGGAGAAACCAAGGGAGATCAGGCACCCGCCGTTTCACCCAGCGCGGCCAGTTTGCGGCTTTGTTCTTCCTGGACAAGTCCTTCGATGAGGTCGCCTATAGCGCCGTCCATGACCTGCTCGAGTTTGTACAGGGTCAGGCCGATGCGATGATCGGTGACGCGGTTCTGAGGGAAATTATAGGTGCGGATACGGCCGCTGCGATCGCCGGTCCCGACCTGGGCGCGGCGCGTGGCGGACTCTTCGTCCTGACGGCGCTGCAACTCGAGATCGTAGAGGCGGGACCGCAGGACGCGCAGGGCCTTGGCGCGGTTCTTGTGCTGGGACTTCTCGTCCTGACAGCTGACGACCAGCCCCGTAGGCAGGTGTGTGACCCGCACGGCCGAATCGGTCGTATTCACGCTCTGGCCGCCGGGCCCGCTGGAACGGAAGACGTCGATGCGGATTTCTTCGTTGCGGATTTCCACGTCCACCTCGTCGGCCTCGGGCATGACCGCGACGGTAATGGCGGAGGTGTGGATACGCCCTTGGGCTTCGGTCTCGGGAACGCGCTGAACGCGGTGAGTGCCGCTTTCGAACTTGAGGCGGCTGTAGACCCGCTCGCCCGACACGCCGAAAACGATCTCCTTGAATCCGCCCAGTTCGGTCTCATTGCTCGACAAAAGTTCAATGGTCCAGCCCTCGCGTTCGGCGTAGCGGGAGTACATGCGGAAGAGGTCCCCGGCAAAGAGGGCGGCCTCCTCTCCACCCGTTCCGGCGCGGATTTCCATGACGATATCCTTCTCGTCGATCGGATCGCTGGGCAACAGAAGGAGCGTCAGATCCCGCTCGAGGGCGGGAAGTTGTTCGACGGCATGGTCGTACTCCTGGCGGGCCATTTCCGCCATTTCAGGGTCCAGGTCATCAAGCAGGGCCTCGGCATCGACGGCGGCATCGCGGGTCTTTCGGAACTCTCGCCATTTCCGGACAATGCGCTCGAGCTGGCTGTGCCGCCGGGTCACCTCGCGGTATTTCTCCTGGTCGGAAAGCACGGCCGGATCGGCCAGCGACCGCTCGACCCTCTCAAAGGCTTCCTCGATTTCAAGGCAACGTTTTTCGATGTCCATACCCGAACACTCCTCAGACCAAATCACACTTGGTGAGACTGACACACAAACGGCAAAAAGTACAGGCGCAATGCAGAGCCTGCGCTGCTTGAAAAGAGGTTCTCAAAGCACAGATGAAGTGTTATGCCGTGGATTGTGAGACGAAAGATGTGATGAGTCGTGATCTGCAAATACAGTGTTCTGAGTTTGAACCTCGGGAGACGGAGTGTGAAGTTCGGACAAACCCCGAACTTCACACTCCTGGCTACTTTTTCCCGAACCGCGTCCCTTTTTTGGTCTGGTCGATAACGCGCATCACCTCAAGGGCCTGGGCGAGGGTGATCTCGTAGTTCTTCCTGAAGCGGATGCAGCGGAAGAGTTCGTCGTACATGTCGAAGTTCTTCTTGGATTTGACCGGGATGTCCTTTTCGATCCACTTGAGGGTTTCGGCGCTGCCGAAGCCCGCGCCGGGAACGCCCTCGTTGGCTGGCTGCGGTTTGAGCTTCTGCTTCGGGTTGAGGTAGCGCAGGTGGATATCGTTTCCGGTGATCGTCAGCGCGCCCTTGTCGCCCCAAACCATGATCTCGGGCTGCTGAATGGCCGAGCCGCCGCTGATCTCGATGTCAACGATCGCGCCGGAAGCCCCCTGGAGGCAGACCTTGACATGATCTTCGGCATCACCCGCCGCGGCGATCTGCTCGAGGTAACTCCAGATTCCCTGGAGCGGTTTCTCCGGCGCGCCCAGGAACTGTAGCGCCTGATCGATCAGATGAGGTCCCCAGTTCAGCAACTGCCCGCCGCCGTATTTCATGATGGTCTGCCAGTCGTCGCGGCGCTGATAGCCGAGCCGCTGGAGGCGGACCTCGTGGACCTTGCCGAGGATGCCCGAGTCGATGATTTCGAGGGTGTGGAGAAACGCGGCTTCGCCCCGGCGGTTCTGGCGGACGAAAAGCCGTCCCTGGGCTTTCTCGGCCGCCTTGATCAGCCGTTTGGCCTCGGCGTAGGTGGCGCACATGGGCTTCTCAAGCAGGACATGCTTGCCCGCCCTGAGCGCCGCCAGGGCATGGGAATAGTGATCGCAGGACCGGGTGGCGATGACGACCAGTTCGACATCCTTGTCGGCCAGCATCTCGTCGAGCGTTTCGAAGGCCCGGATATCCGGAACCGTCTCCTGAATACGCTTCCGCCACGGCTCATAGGGATCGCAGAAAGCGACCAGTTCAAAGAACTTCTCCGGGTGTTTCTGCCGCTCCTTCGAAGGCGCGGACATGGACTTTCCCATGTATTCCTCGGCCCGGATTTCCCGCAGGTGCATCCCGTGTCCGGCGCGGCCGACTCCGGCGATTCCAACACGAATAGGCGTGGCTTTACGTTTGGCCATTCTGGGGCTCCCTGTCTTGAGTTTTGAGTTCCAGGTACGAAGTCCGTGCCAGCTATTGCCGGCTCGTCCCTGGCCTCTAAGTCAGAATCCAGCGTCTTTCAGGTATTTGAGGCTATGGGCGAGGTCTTCGAAGGGGTCGCGAAGGTGCGTGTCGTGCTCGATGAAGACCCATCCATCATAGCCGACCTCGCGCAGGGCCTTCATCACCGCGATGTTGTCCAGGCCAATGTTGCCGCCTCCCAGTTCGCAGAAGCGGCCGCGCTTGAACCAGTTATCCAGGCCGATTTCGGGATTAGTGACCAGCCAGTCTTTGAGGTGCATCACGACGAGGCGGTCGGCGTACTTATGCACGATCTCGACCGGATCGCCGTCGGCCGCGGCGAGATGGGCCGTGTCAAGGATGAGACCGCAGTCCGGACACCGTTTCAGAAATTCTTCAAGTTGGGGCTGGGACTCGACGAGCGTGCCGAGGTGATTGTGCAGGGCGACTTGGATACCCCAGCGGTCGCAGGCCTTAGCCTGGGTGTTGACCTGTCGGCAGAAGGCGTCAAAGGTTTTTCCAAGCACGTTGGTCCAGATGTAGTTCTTGCCCAGGCCCGCAGTCCACTGAATGGACGCCTCAATGCTCGGCCCGCCACAGGTGCCGAAATCCATCCCGAGGCTGCGGAAGCGCGCGGCCTTGACCAAGGCGTCCTCGGCGCTGATGGGGCCGAGGCGCTCGATTCCCTCGAGTCCGATGCTCTTGAGGTTCTTCAGGCGTTCTTCGAGGTCGAAACACCCGCCATCCCACACATTCATCCCATAATCCGCGACGCCGTAGCGCATGGCATGTCCCTTTTCGTCCTGTGAAAATGAGTTGTCAACAGAGCCGCCGCGAGGACGGTCCCCTCTCTACCTGCCTGTTGAGCGCAGTATTTTCAAGGCAAAAGAGGAGGAAGTTTGGAACTTCTCGATCCTTCACGGGTGAAACGGGGCGGGGCACGGGCGGGAGGGCTGGGGGGCGATTCCTTGTTGGTTTCGGAGGCCTTGGGC
>JABMPG010000188.1 GCA_013203855.1 bacterium | reverse complement strand
TCGGTGGCCCGGCAACGTCCGCGAACTCCAGAACGCCGTCGAGCGAGGGGTCCTTCTGTGCGAGAGCGCCGTGCTCGAACCGGCGGATCTCGGGCTCGAAGTTCCCGAAGAGGAGCCCCTGGAGTTCGACGAGCCAAGCGAAGCCATCACCATGGCCGAGGCCGAAAAGCGCTGCATCCTCCACGCCCTCGAGGCCTGCGACTGGAATCAGGTCCACGCCGCCCGACTCCTGGCTATCCACCGCAACACCCTGCACAAGAAAATCGTCGACCTTGGCCTGAAACCACCCGCCAGAGCATGAAATGGACCTGGGACAAGACCCCCGGCCGAAACGACCTCGAAGTCGTCGGCGGACTCGTCGCCCTCTCCCTACTGGCCGGGGCCCGCTTCTATCCCTTCGGCCGATTCCCCGTTCCCCACTGCCGATTTCGCGATCTCACCCACTATCCCTGCCCAACCTGCGGCGGCACCCACACCTTCATCGCCATGGCCCACGCCCGCCTCGCCGAAGGCTTCCACACCAACCCCCTCGCCGCCCTCTTCTTCATCGCCCTCGCGCTGTTCATCCCCTACGCCGCCGCGCGGCTGATTTTTCACACGCCGAAGCTGAGGGTCCAGTTTCGGAGCGGGCGAGAGAAGGTCATCCTTGCCGCCATCGTGGCCCTTCTGGCTCTGGGGAATTGGGTCTATCTCGTCGCCACTCTCAGATAGGCGTGTCAGGACCCCCAGGCCACAGGCCACACAGAGAGACCGAGGACAGTACCCCTTTGTTCTGTGTGCTCAGTGGTCTCTGTGGCTTTGACAGCCCATCTCACTCCGCCTTTTCCCCCTTCTTCAACGCCTCCGCTCGCTTTTCCCTCGCCGCCTTCATGGTCGGCTCCAATCTGAAATTCATCCCTTTCCTGGATTCGTATTCCTCCCGGGCCTGGCGGAGGCGGCTTTCGAGGTTCTTCGGAAGATTGGTCTTGCCGATGGTGAACGACTCCGGCCCGCTGGGAGGCTCAAGCAGAAAAAGATCGCCCTCCTTTTCCTTGTCGGTGGGCTTGGGCATGAAATCCGCCCACCAGTTGCCCTTTTCCGTGTAGACCCACACATACTCGTCCGCCGTCTCCAAAGCATACCGCACTTGGTGGAGCAGGTAACGCTCCCGGTCGAGATCGGACATATAAGTCGTAATCAGCTTCTCCGCGTTGGTCGAGTAGAGACCGTAGCACCGATCCACGTAGACCGCGACGCCCACTTCGACCTGCGCCCCGTACTTCGGGCGAAGTTCGACCGGCAGCAGCGCCCTGACCCCCTGTTTCAACGCCCGATAGGCCGAGTAGAAAGCCAGCGTGGATTCGTAGTAGTAGGACCGCTCGTTGCCGTCGATAAGCCGCACGTCCGGCCCGGCCGCCTCGATCATGCCTGTGTAGAACGCCGGCGCGAGATGATAGTGATCCGTGCGCTCGAGAAATCGTCCCTGCCAGGCCACAGGATCGCGCTCGCTCCCGTGGGGCGTCATCAGGCTGAACATGAAAGTGAAGAGTACTTTCATGTCCGGCTTGTGCGTTTGAAGTGCCTCCATGTATTGGGCGCCGCGTTTGCGAACCTGGGCGGCCAATTCGTCGTAGGTCCGGCCCTCCTCCAGCACCCACGGGCTGTCGCCGTAGGGCTCGACGTCGAAGATAGTCCCCGCGCACCCGCTCTCCTTGACCGCCTTCGAAATCAACTGGTTATTCGCGACAATCGTCTCCCACTGGCCATCGTCGAACCAGTCCATTCCCCCCACGTCGGTCGCATAGAGATAGATGAAACTATCCGTCAGGCGTCCCCAGTCCAGGCCTTCGAGGGGTTCGACCAGAGGGTGCAGATTCTGCTTCTCCCAACGCGTCGTGTCGAACGAGCAGGTGTGCCCTTTCAAACAAAACGCCACGCCATCAAAAGGCGAGTTCTGCATCTCGGCGATATGCTTGGCGATGAACAGCGAATAAGGCCGATCCCAGCCGAACTCGATCATCTTCTTTTTCAGCGGCGGCTGGGCCGGAACAGACGATGGTGGCATCAGGCCGAAAAGAGAAAAGCAAAGCAAAAACGGAATCGCGATTCGCATGGTGGATCTCCCTTTTCTGACCGCGGGCTATTGGTTGCTTCTTCTCACTGTCGTCCCACAGGACAAGGTAGAACGTAGGTCGGTTTGCGCGTAGGATTCTCCTGACGATATCACCAGCGGCCCAAGCCGCGAAGGAGAGCTTCCTGGCCCCAAACCGACACGCACAAATCCAAGCGACTTTTTCGGCCACAACGAGAACGCGGTGCTGTGATAGGTCTGAACGGCGCTGATCCTCCACGTTCTGCTGCGGTTTCTGACGTTCGCCAACATCTGGCGTCACGGCTTCAAGCGCTTCTTTTGCCTCTTGCGTTCGAGCGTCTGGGACAACGTCCTGATCTCAAACCTGGCGTCGCTCTGTAGGACAGCAAGCGGTCCGACCAGACAAGGGCGCAACCGACCGGCAGAGAAAAAGTGCGCAAACGCACTTTCAGAATACCGCGCAAAGACCCGAAAAACAAACGGCTTTTCACCCGGCAGAGGCCGGGGCTATGGCCTGCGGGCGGGTTCCACGCTTTCTCTTCAGGAATTCTCTAGCGAAGGGAACAACTTGTGTCTCCTATTTCCGGTTTTCCTTGGGGAGGGCGCGGGTGGCTCCGGTGGAGATGCCGCCGTCGACGAGCAGCGTCTGTCCCGAGATGTATTCGGAGGCATCGGAGGCGAGGAAAACAATGGCGCCTTCGAGGTCGGTGGGCTGTCCCGGACGTCTGAGGGGAATGCGGTCGACGAGATACTCGACCCATTCCTTGTTTTCGTAGAGGACAGCGTTCTGGGCGGTCTTGAACCAGCCCGGGGCGAGGCAGTTGACCGTGATTCCGTGGGGGCCCCAGTCGTCGGCCAGGCTCATGGTGATCTGCTTGGTGCCGCCGCGGCTGGCGCAGTAGGGCCCGAGGCCGGCGTAGCCAAAGACACTGGTGACGGAGCCGATATTGATGATCCGGCCGTAGTGGCGGGGGATCATGTGGCGTGCGACGGCCTGGGCAACGAAGAAGGTTCCGCGCAAGTTGGTTTCGAGGACGGTGTTCCAGTCGGCCCAGGTGACGTCGAGGGCCGGCTTGCGGCGATTGCAGCCGGCGTTGTTGACGAGGATGTCGATCTTGCCGCAGTGGGCGACGGCGTCGGCGATAGCCTTCTGGATGCTGTTGTAATCGCGCACGTCGAGTTCGAGGGAGAGGGCCTGGCGGCCCAACGATTCGATCTCCTTCTGAAAGTCGGCGAGAGTCGCCTTGTCCCGGCTGGTAATGACGAGGTCGGCTCCGGCACGGGCGAGGGCGCGGCCCATATATTGTCCCAAGCCGCGGCTGGTTCCGGTAACGAGAGCGGTTTTGCCGGAAAGACTGAAGAGGTCATTAGTCATAGCGTGATCCTTGGGACTTCAAGTAGTGTGAGCCCGGCGACGTCGCCGGGCCGTGGGGAGAAGGCCAGATCGACCGGCGAGGGCGCCGGTTCCACACTTGATCCTGCTCCACATCTGATTCATTCACCGTAGGGCTTCAAGATCACCTTCATCAACCCTGGCTCGCGGTCGTACAGTCGCTTGAACCAGTCGGGGCCTTCTTCGAGGGGGGCGATGGCGCTGATGAGGGGGTCGACCTGGACGGCTTCGCGGGCCAGCAGATTAAGACAGACCGGATACTCCCCCGCGGAGGCACACGATCCGAGGAGTGTGATCTCGCGGGTGACGACGGACTGCAGGGGAAGGTCGATCCGTTGGGAGACGTTTCCCACAAGGCCAAGGGTCCCGCCTTTGCGTAGACAGTCGAGGGCGGTGTGAACGGGGGCGGTCGCTCCGACGACTTCGAAGGCAAGGTCGGCCCCGCGTCCGCCGGTCATGTCGCGCACTTCGCGGGCGACGTCGGTTTCATCGGCCTTGAGGCCATGGTTCGCACCGAGTTTCCGGGCGAGTTCGAGGCGGGCGAGGTCGAGATCGACGGCGATGATCTGTCCGCATCCCGCGTTTCGCAGAACCTGGACGACGAGGAGTCCGATCATGCCGGCGCCGACAACGACGGCGGTGTCGCCGAGTCGGGGCCGGGCGCGTTCGGCCGCGTGGACGGCGATGGAAAGGCCCTCGACCATGGCGGCGCGCTCGAAGGAGAGGCCGTCAGGTAGGCGGTAGAGGATGTGCTGGGGGACGACTACGTATTCTGCGAATGCGCCGTCGCAGCGGTAGTCGTCGCAGGAGACGCCGAGGACACGGCGGTTGTCGCAGAGGTTGACTTGGCCCCGGCGGCAGAACCAGCAGGCGCCGCAGTAGACCGTAGAGTCGAAGGTCACCCGGTCCCCTGGTCGCCAGTCGATGGTATCGCTGCCGACCTCCTCAATGACGCCCGCGGCCTCATGGCCCATAATGACGGGGGGCTGGCGGCGGCCAGTGGAGCCGTCCATGCCATGAACGTCGCTGCCGCAGATGCCGCAGGCTTCGACGCGAATGAGGACTTCGCCTGGCCCTGGCTCGGGCTGGGGGACGCCCTGAATGGCGAAGCGGTTGTATTCGGGAAGGACGAGGGCTTTCATGGAGTTTCTTTCTGTCGAGTTACAGCTCATCAGAAGGGAAAGATCGGGTAATCAGTCCGGCACTTCAGAGAAAATCGGAAAGCTGCCCGTAGGCCTTCTGCGACGGGATCGCGACGGGTGGAGCGGCACCATGCGCCACATGATGGCGATAGGTTCGGATACCCTTCGCGTTGCTGATCTCGCGCTCGGGCACGGGCGGGTTGAACGTCTCGAACACGCTGTCTATCTGCCAGTTATCGACTCGCTTTTCCAAAAACTCATGGAGTTGGGCGGCCAACTCGTTCGGCATTGTCGAGGCAGCCCTCAGAGGGCTGAGGCTACTGGAAAGGTGGTCGCGGAGAGTACGCTCGAAGGTCGCGAACAGGGCAAACGCCACAAGTTCATTCAGCTGGCCTTCAACTCGATCAAGCATCTTGTGGGCATCCTTTACAAAACCAGCGTAGGTGGTGAGGCACCCGTTGTCAAGCGGCTCTTCCTGGCCTACCCCGCGACCCCGCCAACCCCCTCAGGTCCGATAGTCCGCGTTGATGTGAATGTACTCCTCCGTCAGGTCGCACGTCCACATCGTCGCCCTGCCGAAGCCTTTGCCGATACCCACATCGATCACGATTTCATCCCAGTCCAACGTCTCGGTCAGCGCCTTTTCGTCGTAGGCCATGAAATACCCCCCCCCCATGATCGCCGTGCCGTTCAGCGCGAGATCGAGACTGCTCTGATTGAAGGGCACTCCCGCCTTGCCCGCCGCCATGGCCAACCGTCCCACATTCGCATCCCGGCCGTAGATGGCCGTCTTGACCAGCGGCGAATTGGCGACCGACTCCGCCACGCGCCGGGCTGCGGCCTCAGAGCGCGCCCCCCGCACATTCACCGTAACCAGATGCCGGGCCCCTTCGCCATCGCGGGCGATCTTGCGCGCCAAATCCACGCAGAGGTCGAGAAGACCCTCCTCGAAAACACGCGCCAGAGCGCCGTCCCCGGTGATTGTGGGATTGCACGCCCGGCCGTTGGCCAGAACCAGCACCGTGTCGCTCGTGCTAGTGTCGCCATCGACCGTGACGCAATTGAACGAACGATGGGCCACCCGGCTTAGAATCCTCTGGAGATAAGTCTTCTCGATACTCAGATCCGTTGTGATGAAACAGAGCATCGTGGCCAGATTGGGCTGAATCATCCCCGAACCTTTGGCGATGCCCCCGATCGTGACCGGTCGGTCGGCGACGACCAGATCCTGACGGGCCATCTTGGGCTGCGTGTCGGTGGTCATGATCGCCCGGGCCCCCTGCTCCCATCCCTGCTCGGAGAGACAAGAGACGGCGGCGTCAATCCCGTTCCGGATCTTGTCCATGGGCAACCGCGGACCGATGGTGCCTGTCGAGGCGACAAAAACTTCCCGGGTCTTGCAGCCGAGATGGCCCGCCACGCGAGAGGCCATTTCCCGCGCATCGCGCAGACCCTCAGGGCCGGTGCAGACGTTGGAGATGCGGGCATTGACCACGATGGCGCGATGCTCGGGATTCCGCAGATGACGCCGATCCAGCCGCACCGGTTCCCCCACCACTCGATTCCGTGTGAAAACGCCCGCAGCCGCGCAAGGCTCGTCCGACGTGATCACACACATATCCAACTGGCTCCCCTTCTTCAAGCCCGCCGAAACCGCCCCCAACCGGAACCCCGGCACGAAAAGAGCCCCGCCCCCCATCTCGCCCTGATTCATTT
>JABMPG010000187.1 GCA_013203855.1 bacterium | reverse complement strand
GTCAGGTGCAGGGCTGCTTCGCGGGAATAGGCGCGGAAGCCGCTTGTCACGTCGGGGACGTTCGTTTTGGAGAGTTGGCTGACGACCTTGCTGCCCAGGCTCTGGAGACATTTCTTGAGGAAGCTGAATTCCTGATGCTTCCAGATGCCGCGATCGCCGATGACCATGTCGGCTCGCCCGTCGAGGATGGGCTGGACCAGGCGTTCAATGTCGCCTCCGCTGTACTGGTTGTCGGCATCGGTGTTGACGATGATGTCCGCGCCGCGTTCCAGGGCGGTGGTCATTCCCAAGCGGAAAGCGGCGGCCAGTCCGCGGTTGGCCGAGAAGCCTACGACGTGATGGACGCCCTGCTCACGGGCGACATCAACGGTGCGGTCGGTCGATCCGTCATTGATCACGAGGTACTCGATGGAATCGATCCCGTCGATATGGCGGGGCAGGTCCGCCACGGTGCGAGGCAGGACTTTTTCCTCGTTCAAGCAGGGAATCTGAATAATGAGTTTCAAAAAGGCCCTTCCAGCGGAGAGCATCTCGACAGCGGTATTCCGAGTGAACGGAACACGCTGGTTTCGATAGCACATGGGGCGGTTCGGCGCAACTTCTTTTCCCTGAATCGGCCGGTCTTGAGGCCTGAAAAGCCTTGCCTTCGCCTTCGCAGGATGCTATGCCCCTCGTTCTATAAGATGGCGATTGGACCCAGTGGAAATCCAGGAGAGGAAGGGCGACTTCATGGCCACGGAGAAGAAGGTTCGGGTGGGGGTGATCGGGACGGGTGGCATTGCGAAGAACGTGCATTTGCCTAGTCTACGGGACGTTCCGGAGGCGGAGGTGGTGGCGGTCTGTGATCTGGTCGAGTCGAAGGCGCGACAGGAGTCGGAGAAGTTTTCGAAGAGGCCGAATGTCTACGCGCTGTATCCGGAAATGATCGAGAAGGAGCAGTTGGATGCGGTTTTCGTGTTGACGGAGCCGGACCGGATCTTTCGGCCCACGATGGATGCCCTGTCGGCGGGGATCCATGTGTTCATGGAGAAACCGCCCGGGACGACGACGTTTCAGACGGAAACCCTACTCCGGGGGGCCCGGAAGGCTGACCGGATTCTCATGGTTGGTTTCAATCGTCGTTTTGTGCCGCTGGTCCAGAAGGTTCTCGATATGGTGCGGGAACGAAGTGAGATCACTCAGGTGGAGGGGACCTTCATCAAGCATGGCACGGCGGCCTTTTGTCAGGGGGCGCTGAGCGCGTGGGAGTCGGATACTATCCACGCTATCGATCTTGTGCGCTGGATCGCAGGCGGGGAACCGGCGGCGGCGGCCACGGTGATCGGTCAGACTGAGGACGAGGTGGTAAACCGGTGGAACTCCGTGGTCGAGTTTGACAATGGGGTGACCGGCATCCTGAAGGCGAATTACCGCACGGGAGGACGTGTCCATGCTTTCGAGATCCACGGCCCCAATGCGAGCGCTTTCATTGACTTGGGGTTCGGCGCGGCCACGTGCGGCGCGCGTATCCTTTTCTTCGGTGGAAAGGAGTCCTATTCGATTTCTTCGGCTGGGGCCCAGCAGAATGACTATGTGGAGTTGGACGGCAAGGAGATCGCGGGTCAACAGGAGTTCTACGGTTACTACGGCTTTCTCCAGGAGGACCAGGAGTTTATGCGATGCATTCTGGAGAATCGCCGTCCCATGACCGATATCGAGGAAGGGGTGAAGTCGATGCGGTTCGTCGATTTCCTGAAGTCGAGCGTGATCTGAGGATTCACGGGTTCGGAAAAGAGACAGCCGGGTCGCTCAAGGGCGGCCCGGCTGTGTTATTTGGCCCGGCAAGATTCGCTCAGGGCGAGACTGTGACGGTGGCCATCAGGGTATCGGCGTGTCCCTCGGAGTTGGAGACGCGGCACCAGTAGCGGCCGGCGTCACCGGTGGAGGCAGCCCCGATGCTGTAGGTGGCCGAGGTGGCTCCCGAAATGAGGGAGTAGTCCTTACGCCACTGGTAGGTCAGACCAGATCCGCTCGCGCCCACGGTTACGGCCAAGGGCTGTCCGACGCGGATGGACAGGTTGGCGGGTTGGGTGGTGATGACTGGCGGACCGCTGACTGAGCCGCCTTCGACCGTGATCGTAGCCATCCGGGTATCCACGTGGCCGTAGGCGTTGGTGATGCGGCACCAGTACCTGGCACCATCCGAGGAATCGGCGTTCGGTATCTGGTAGATCGCCGACGTGGCGCCGGAGATCAGGCTGTATTCCTTGCGCCACTGGTATTGCAGGGGGGTGGACCCGGTCACCGTGACGCTGAGCTGAATTGTCTGTCCGGCCTGGAATGTGGCGTTGGATGGTTCGGACTGAATGACAGGAGCGCCCGAGCCCGGATCTTCGATCACTTCCAGGACCGCCCCGTTGGACACGGCGGTTCCGGCGCTGTTGCTGACCGCGCAGCTGTAGGTCCCGGCGTCCGACACCTGGGCCGATGTGATCGAGTGGGTGTTCGAGTTGGCTCCGCTGATGTTCACGCCGTTCTTGCGCCACTGATAGGCAAGAGGCGCGGTCCCGGTCGCCGAAACCGTGAAGGAAATGGAATCTCCCTCATTGACGGTCCGCGAGATTGGCTGAGTTTGAATCACGGGAGGATCGGGCAAGACCTGGCCCTCGACCGTCAGGGTCATCATGCGCGTGTCGATGTGCCCCTCGCTGTTCGTGATGCGGCACCAGTAGCGGGCCGCATCCGAAGACTGGACCGGGTCGATCACGTAAGTCGGGTTCGTGGCTCCGGCGATCAGGCTGAATTCCCTGCGCCATTGGAATTGCATGGGCAGGGCTCCGCTGACGACGAAGGAGATTTCGGCCCGCGACCCGGCCTGAACGGTCTGGTTGGCGGGTTGCGTTTCGAGAACGGGTGGCCCTGAGCCACCCGGCGGCGGAGGTGTCGAGTTCACCGTCAGAGTCGCTCCGTTGGAAACGACCGATCCGGCGCTGTTGCTGACGGCGCAGCTGTAGGCGCCAGCGTCCAGGGCCTGGGCGGACGATATCGAGTAGGTGCTGGAGTTGGCGCCCCCGATGTTGACTCCGTTCTTGCGCCACTGATAGGCAAGAGGCGCTGTCCCTGTCGCCGAAATGGTGAAGGAAATGGAATCTCCTTCATTGACTGTCCGCGAGACTGGCTGAGTCTGAATCACGGGTGGCTCGGGGGTGACCTGGCCCTCAACAGTCAGGGTCATCATGCGCGTGTCGATGTGCCCCTCGCTGTTCGTGATGCGGCACCAGTAGCGGGCCGCATCCGAGGACTGGACCGGGTCGATCACGTAAGTCGGGTCCGTGGCTCCGGCGATCAGGCTGAGTTCCCTGCGCCATTGGTATTGCATGGGCTGGGCTCCGCTGATGACGAAGGAGATCTCGGCCCGCGACCCGGCCTGGACGGTCTGATTGGCGGGCTGCGTTTCGAGAACGGGGGGCCCCGATCCTCCCGGCGGTGGTGTCACGGTGCTGATCGTCAGGAG
>JABMPG010000019.1 GCA_013203855.1 bacterium | reverse complement strand
GCCCGCCCGCCGCCGCTGCCGCAAGAATGTCTTTCTCCCAAACGTCGCCGCGATCGATCGGAAATCGGGTCTATCCCCTCGTCCTGCTCGAGCAGTTTATTTCCTCTTGACGTCGGCGTCTGCATTGTTATGGTGAGTCTGTAATGTCTGCGGCATCTTGAAGAACCGAATTTTGTTTTCAGGTACAGGCGCGTACAACCAAGTCGTTTTCCCTGGCGAGGAAGGCAAAACCAGGAGATCTCCGTGAGGTTTCTGATGCAGGCGTCCGGGATGAGCGGGCCTTTTTTCTCACGATTTTCCGAAGGAGGCAGGATCATGAGCGGTTTCAGCCGGAGAATTCTCACAGCGACGGGAGCGATCCTGCTCCTTGCCCTTTCGACCACCATCCCCTGTCCCGGCCAGGGCGCACAGGATGCCAAGATTACCGAACTCTTCAATAGTCCAACCAGCACCTATCTGGATCTGCTGTGGAGCGGCACGGGGACCCCACGCGGGACTCAGTCCATGACTTCTCCTCCAAGCGGCTCGGGCTTTCGCTGGGCGGGACGCCGTTTCGTCAGGATGCCGGAAGCGGCCAACGCTGCGTACAACGGCCGATCTTTGCAGTTGTATTCCACCGTGGGTGTCCTGCAGATAAAATACGGTTTCCCCCAGGGCACTTACTTTTACACCATCTTCAACTCAACCCCGCCTGCCTCAGGTGCGTTCGACTCGGATCGGTACGTGGATCTATCCCTGATGGGGGCGAGGATCGTCGTCGACTTCAGCAGTGCTATCTGGGATTCGGCTTCGACACCCGACAGTATGGTCCGGCACATGATCCGTGTCCGGGACGGAGCGGACCGGCTGTGGTATGTGTCGGAGGCACTCGACTGCGCGGAGAACGCGGACACCTTTCTTCTGGAGACGACCGTGTCTAGCGTGGACTGGTTTTCCGTGAATGAGAATCTTCTTCTCAACAACATGATCGTCAACTTCAACACTCCTCCCAACAACTACTCGACCGTCCCTCCGACCGAGGGCACGGAAATCAACGCCCTGTCGTGGGGGGCCACGGCGGTGATCCCGAACTTTGCCCAGGTAGACGGTGGCGGTGTATATGTGGAAGCCGGACATGATGGCAGCACGGCCGGTATCCCCGCTGGCACTCCCAGTAGCGTCGATGTCACCTCGATCGAGTGGGCCTCGAATCTTCAGGAGATCGTCTTCGAGCCCAGCCTTGGTCATTCCCTTTCAGGAGCTCAGGGCTTCAGCGCTGCTCCCGACATCCGCACGGTGACGGTCAGGAACATCGGCGGTGCGGCCCTGAACATCACTGGTTGGCAAGTGATCGATGAGAACGGCGTGTTCTCTGTCAACGATCCCGGCCCGGTCACCATTCCCGGCGGGGGCAGCACAGCAGTCGATCTCACCTATAATCCAGCGCCAGGCCAGGATCCGCCGCATCGCGCCTTTCTGGTGGTTACTTCGGACACCTTCGGCGTAGTGGGCACAACGTCCGGTCTCGTGCTGGTGGGCCAGCCCCTACGCAAGGTTGGCAGGATCGAGGACTGGATGCCCGTCACAAAGGACGCAGATATTTGCAGCGCCTCAACGGAAGTGCCTCAACCCACGATTCCCTGGGAAATGGCCCCGAGGGGGTACGAGAGTCGGTACTACGGCTTCACGTGGGGCGGATACAACGCCGGAATGGCCCAGCGCATGAGTCTGTGGACCGGCCCGACCGTTGGCCGGATCATTTTCTTCGGCGTGTCGGGCACTGGCTCCTCAGCCAACGTGCCTGGCAGCTACTGCTACACCATTTTCGATAGTTTCGGCGGAAACACGCCTACCCAGTACATCAACCTGGAGAAGATTCGTCTGCACGTGGACCAGACCTGGGAGGGCCAGGTGGTTCGCTGGTTGGTGCGCGACAACACGGGCAGTTGGTTCTTGAGCGCTGGGACGACAAGTGTTCCGACCCCTGACAGCGAGGTTACGGTGGACGTGGACGAGTTGGGCGGATGGCTGACCGTCGACGCCGCGGCAAGCGCCGACATGAACCAACTTGATGCCGATGCCAAGACCCCTATCGTCGATCCTGGTGCCCTGTCTGTGGGCTATCCGGACCTTGGCGAGATTACCGGCGGAGGCGTCTATGTTGGAGTTGGGGATGACCTGGCCGATCCGGAACGTCGAAACTTCATGCCGGACATCTTTACCTGGATCAAGCGGCCGGACGGCAACGAGGCGATTGAAATCGAGGCCGTCGATGTGTCGTCCCTGAATCTGGCGGCCTGCGCGAACCGGCCCATCGCGATGTTTCGACTTGATCCGGTGTTCGAGCCGGGAGAATGGGAGATCGCACTGGATTCTATCGGGTGTATCCTGCCCGGCGCTGGCGACGCGGAGACCGAAATCCGGGAATTCCTGGTCTATACCGATCCGAACGGGGACGGCAGGTTGGGCGACGGTGAACAGATCGCCCGGGGTCCGGTCACCGATTCGACCCCCCAGGCCCTGTTTGATGAGCCCTATGTGATCACCCGGGACCAAAACACGCCGTTGATTTGCGCCCTTCTTTTTGACGACATGGCAATTGGCCACACTTGGCAAATCTCCATCGAGAGCGCTGGTTTTGTTCTCAATGCCACAACAGGCGGCCTGGGGGACAGTGTTGTGCTCAACCCCGGCATGGTGCAGGCTCAGGTCACGATCGGTTCCATTTCGATGCCGGAGACCAATCCCGATTACTCGGCGACTATCGTATCGGAAACCTGGGGAAACGTGAATACGGCGATCCTGCCGGGGGATGATGTGATCTCGGCCGGAATCCCGGCATATAGTTACATACCAGGAGCCGATGAGAGCTGGTGGCACACGGCTTCCGCCAGTGAAACGGGCATTGGTTTCCGCGTCGTGAACGGCAGCCTCGCCGGGGGGCGCGAAACGGAGTCCTACACTGAAGAGCCCCTTTTCTACAGGACAACCGGGCTTGAAACTGTCTTCTCCCCGCCCAAGTCGATTGGAGACGACACGGTCGTCCGGCTGGAGTTCCAAGTCAGCGTCACCAACACCTATGCGAGCACTGACGTTCCTTTCCTGACTGGCGCCAGCGGTCTGCATACTGTTGCAGCGCGCTCCGACTTCCGCGTGAGCCTCATGGGAGAACATGGCGACGTGGCGGGAACCGATGGGGCCGTCAACGTGAACTTCTATCCGACTACCGATAACGACCGGTGGGCCTATGATATCGAAGTCGATGGCCGGAAACAGGAAGAGGGGAACTTAAACCTCTGGGCGGGTGAGGAGCGACTAAGCGGCTACGGAAGCACCTACGGCGTGAGCGCCTATGGTGTCGTTCTGGAACTGGCTTACTACGATTCTGACCACACGATCACCCGGATTCAGTTTACGGACGCGCTGTCATCCCAGTCCGAGACCCGGACTGGACTGATTGACGGCCGGCTCGCTTCTCTGGATGAACTTTGCCTGGACTTCGGCCCTTTCAGCGACGCTCTGGTGGACAACATCGTTCTAACCATTTTCGAGCCACCGCTGACCGTCACGGTTGACCAGGCCGCCGATCAGGCCGATCCAACCAGTCAGACCGCGGTCTTCGACGTTCATTTTTCGAGGGCAGCCATGGGACTTTACGAGGGCGATATCGATTGGATCGACGGAACCGTTTATCCCGCTGATGTGGTGGTGACTGAAAACGGCGGAAGCGACGAGAGAGACTATCAGATCCATGCGTCGCCCACGGGCCTGGACGACGGCATTCTCATTCCCCGGCTGCAATCTGGCGCGGCTTATGATTATCTCGGCCTGCTCAGCGAACCCTCCACGAGCACCGACCATTCCGTGACGCTGGATCGGACTTCTCCGGCCCTCGTTTTTTCCATGAAGTTTCCGGCGTCTCTACCGTACGCCACTTCTACGACCCTCGTTCCGGTCATACTCTCATTTACGGAGGACGTGAAGAACCTGATTGCCGGCGATCTGCAAGCCTCGACCGGTGCGGTTTCCGGTTTCTCCCAGACGGGGCCCGGCGAATTTCGGTTCGACGCGAATCTCTCTCCGACTCTTGGTGAAACCACGATCGCTCTCCCGCTCGATGCCTGTCGCGACCTGGCGGGGAATCCCTCTTTGCCCGCCGAGATGCGGATCGTCTTCGACGATGTCGCCCCGGGGGCGCCCGGAACCCCCACCGACGAGGGCGAAGTGAGCTATATCGCCGCGGTCCGCTTTCAGTGGCCCCCCGCCGTCGACCCCGTCAGCGGAATCGGCGGTTACGAATGCCAGGTCGGCGCGGTCCCCGGCTCGGATGACCTCTTCTCCGGCGTCATCGGAAACCAGACGGTGTGGACGGTTCGGGGCTCGGTCGGCCAGACCCTCTACTGCCGCGTTCGCGCCCGCGACGCGGCCGGAAACGTCGGGCCCTGGTCTCCTTCCTCGGACGGCATCCTCATCGTTTTCAACGCGCCGCCCGACCGACCCACGAACCTTTCGCCCGTTCATGGCGCCCTCGCCGTTCTTCTACCCCCCGAACTGGTCGCTTCCGAATTCATCGATCCCGGCCAGGGCCACGCCGCCTCGCAATGGCAGATCCGCATGGCCGCCACGCCCGCCGACTACTCGCAGTTGCTCTACGAGACCATCACTACCCAGGGCGACTTGAGCCGCCTGACCCCTCCGGCCGAGGCCTTTCCCGGCGCTTACGCCTACTTCTGGCGCGTGCGCTACCGCGACGAACACGGCAAATGGAGCCTGTGGTCGTCCGAGACCTCCCTGAGCGCCCCCGGCGCGTCGGGCGATGCCATCCGCCAGGTCCCCCGTATCGAAGCCACTTTCCCCGGGCCGGACGGCTACATCGACCAGGGCGTCGTGAACGGTGTTCCCATCCCGGAGACGCCTCTCGTGATTTCGGAAGGAAACGGCTTCAAGTGGGGAGGCTACAGCGCCTATGTGGGGTCCTACGACACCCGACGGATCTGTGTGGAGAATGACAGCCTGCGGATCATCTACCACTTCACGCCAAGCACCTACGCCTACACCGTCTTCTCCGCCCTCGGGAACAATACGCCCACCGACTGTGTGAACCTGGGAACCGCCACAGCCCGCATTGGAATGGATTTCGAGCGGCATTACTCCAGCCCGTCCTCGATCCGCTACATGCTCTTGGCCCGCGAAGGCGAGCAACTCAACTGGTACGTCTCGGACCCGGTGGACCTTCACGACGTGCCCAACGGCAAGGAAAACATCGAGTCCTCGGTGGCCGCCCTCGACTGGTACTCGGTCGACCCGGCCGCGGGCCTCAGCCTGAACCTCCTCATGGGCGGGGATGAAGTGCCCGTCAGCTTCTCCTCCTTCCCCTCCTATCCGGATCTCAGCCGGATCGAAGGCGGCGGATTCTACGTCGAGAACGGAAACCCCGGCTTCGAGACCAACGTGTCCTGCCAGATCACCCGCATCTTCTGGCTGAGCGGCTATGCCGAAATCGAGTGCGACGTCACACCCGAGCACCCCGACCATGAAAACCTGCTCTATCTCGGACCACCGGACGAGTATCCTCCCGCCCAGCCCCTCCGCGGAACCGTCACCGTTCGCAACGTCGGAAGCCGAATCCTCAATCTCGCCGACGCCCGCTTTGCCGATCCCGGCAGTTATTTCTCCGTCCTTCCCGGACCAGTCGCCCTTCCCTTCAACCTCCTTCCCGGCGACAGTTTCGACATCGAAGTGCAGTATGCTCCCGCCCAGCCTGGGCCCCATCGCAACGCCCTGATCTTTACCCACAACGCCAACGGGCTTCCGGACTCCACCACGCGCGTTGAGGTCCTAGGTAGGACTATGGAGCGAGCCCAGATTCTTCAGGAGCCGTTGATGTGGAGGACTGAAATGGGCAACCCGGCGCTCGTGGCCGATATTGGACAGGAGTTTCCGCGCCGGACAGTCCCCGCCAATCCCGCCGACTTCTGGACCGGTACAGGCTTTACCTGGGGCGCTCACACGGTGGCCGAACAGTCCCTGAGCATGTTCTCCAGAGTTAATTTCTACACGAGCGGCCGGGGTGGGCGGATTGTCTTCTACGGCTCCACGGACGACGACTCCGTCTATGCGGCCAACCATCACGGATCCTACTGCTACACGATCTTCGACAGCGCCGGGGGCATCAT
>JABMPG010000186.1 GCA_013203855.1 bacterium | reverse complement strand
GATACTGACTCATGAGAAGTTCCACGAGGTCATGGACAAGCGGCATGTGCGTCCGGTGTTTCTGATCGATATTGCGGTGCCGCGTGATGTCGATCCGGAGATAAACGACCATGACAACGCGTTCGTGTATGATATCGATGGTATTCAGAATGTGGCGGACCTCAATCTGTCGCGTCGGCTGGAAGCCCTCCCGGGTGCGGAGGCCGTTGTCGAGCAGGAAGTCGGGAGTTTCGTTCAGTGGCTGGAAGGGTTGCGCATCGAGCCCATCGTGAAGGAGGTGTACGAGCATTTCGACTCGTTGCGCCGCCAGGAGATACACAAGAACCTAAAGCGTTTCTGCGACCATGAGGCGAACGATCTGGAGAAATTGACCTGCGGCATCCAGAAGAAGATTCTGCACCGACCCACCGAGATTTTGCGCCAGTGCGATCCGGAAACGGAGGAGGGCCGCAGAACGATGGAACTCATTCGCGATCTGTTCGGACTGAAATGACCCAAGCGAACCCTTCCTCCGCTCTTACTCTTCGAATCGGCACCCGGAAAAGTCCGCTAGCCTTGTGGCAAGCCAACTGGGTGCGCGACCGGCTGCTCAAGGCCCATCCGGGGCTTGCGGTAGAACTGGTGCGCATGTCCACGGAAGGCGATCGCGTTCTTAACTTGCCACTGGCGCAACTCGGGGGCAAAGACATCTTCACGAAGGAGATCGAGAACGCGCTGCTGGAGGATCGCGTGGATCTAGCCGTGCATAGCCTGAAGGACTTGCCGACGCAGCTGCCTGAGGGGCTGTTTCTGGCGGCTGTCTGCAAGCGGGAAGATCCTCGCGATGCACTGGTGGCGCGTGAAGCGAAATCGCTTGGCGATCTGCCAGAGGGCGCCATCGTGGCGACGGGCAGTCTGCGGCGCAAGGCCCAACTTCTGGGCCTACGCCCAGACGTGCGGATCGTGGACGTTCGCGGGAACGTCGGAACGCGATTGCGGAAGTATGCCGAAGCGGGTTGGGATGGGATGATCCTTGCGAAGGCGGGGCTGGTGCGGATGGGTCTCGAGGAGCATATCGCCTGTGTTCTGTCTCCCGAGGAGATGCTGTCGGGAGTGGGGCAAGGGGCGCTTGCGATTGAGATTCGAGAAGGGGACGCTCGGACGGGCGAACTGATCCGAGGTCTGCAGGATCCCGATACAACGGCGGAGACTGCGGCGGAACGGGCATTTCTGGCGCGGCTCGAAGGGGGCTGCCAAGTTCCGATCGCCGCTCTTGGGATTGCGAAGGGCGATGGCCTGAGGTTGGATGGCCTGGTGGCGTCTCTGAATGGAACGATCTGTTTTCGCGATCAGACGGAGGGAGCGAAAGCGGAGGGCAAAAGTTTGGGGCGGAATCTGGCGGAGCGTCTTCTCGAAAGGGGAGCGCGGGAAATTCTGGAGTCGATACGCAATGGGTGAAACGCAAGGCAAGGTCTATCTGGTGGGCGCGGGTCCGGGCGACGTGGGACTGATTACGGTCCGCGGTCTGGAGTGCCTGAAGCGGGCGGGGGTGGTTGTCTATGACTATCTGGCAAACGAGCGGCTGTTGGATGCGTGCCCGGAAGATTGCGAGAAGATCTACGTCGGGAAGAAGGCCGGGGCTCACAGCCTGAAGCAGGAGGAGATCAACCAGTTGCTGGTGGATCTTTGCCTTCGGGGCGGCGTGGTTGTCCGGCTCAAGGGCGGCGATCCTTTTGTTTTCGGGCGCGGGGGAGAGGAATGTCTCGCTTTGCGCGAGGCGGGGTGCGCGTTCGAGATAGTGCCGGGCGTAACTGCGGGCGTGGCCGCTCCGGCCTATGCGGGTATCCCAGTGACCCATCGCGGCCTGGCCGCCGCGGTGACGTTTATCACCGGGCACGAGGATCCCGAGAAGGAGGAATCGGATCTGGATTGGGCCACTGTGGCGAAAATGCCGGGCACTCTGGTGCTCTATATGGGAATCGGAAATCTGGAAAAGATCGCCGCGCGGCTCATCGAAAATGGTCGCCCGGCTTCGACGCCGGTTGCCCTTGTGCGATGGGGGACCTGGCCACGTCAGGAGTCGCTTACGGGCGTGTTATCCGACATCGCGGCGAAGGCGAAGGCGGTGGGGCTCAAGCCGCCGGCGATCACCTTGGTGGGCGAGGTGGCCGGTCTGCGCGAGAGTCTGAACTGGTTCGAGAGCCGACCCCTGTTCGGGAAGCGGATCGTTGTCACGCGGAGCCGTTCCCAGGCCAGCGCTTTGTCCGCGCAGCTCGAAGAACTGGGGGCGGAGGTAATCGAGTTTCCAGTCATCCGGACTGCGCCACCGGAGGACGCGGCGCCTCTGGAAAACGCGGTGCTCGAACTGGGGAAGTACGACTGGCTCGTCTTCACGAGCGTGAACGGCGTGGACGCCTTTTTTGGTGCGCTGCGCGGCCAGGACCAAGACAGCCGGGCTCTGGGAAACGCGCGTCTGTGCGCGATCGGGCCCGCCACGGCGGAACGGTTGGAAGGGCAGGGACTGATCGCCGACCTGGTTCCTCCGAAATATGTGGCGGAGTCGGTGGCGGAGGCTTTCGCCGAGCGGGTGGAGCTGGAAGGCGCGCGAATCCTGCTCCCGCGTGCGGATATTGCGCGATCTTTTTTGCCCGAAGCGTTGGGGAAACTTGGCGCGCAAGTGGATGAGGTTATCGCCTATCGGACGGTGCTGGAAACGCCGGAAGGGATCGATGAGATCCGGGTGGACCTTGTCGGCGGGCGCATCGATGTGGTAACCTTTACTAGCTCGTCGACGGTGCGAAATTTCGCGGAGTTGGTGGGCCGCGAGACGCTTGAAGAATTGCCGGAGAGGATGTGCCTGGCCTCCATCGGGCCGCAGACGTCCGAAACCCTCCGGCAAATCACGGCGCATTCCGTCGTCGAGTCGGATGTGTACACGATCCCCGGTCTGGTGCGCAGATTGCTGGACTGGTTTACGGAAGAGGTGACTGGATAGTGATTGGTATTTCGAAACTCTACTGCGGCACTGTGGAGCCTTCCGATGCTCTACGCTACGGGCGCAAGTCGAAAGATCTGCCCTCCCACCTGCTGCAATTTGCCGAAGACAAGAAGCCGGTGGTCGTCTGGAACTGCACACGGCGGTGCAATCTGAAATGCGTCCACTGCTATTCTCATTCCGATAACCAAGCGTACCCGGATGAGATGACGACCGACGAGGGGCGGGCACTGATCGACGATCTAACCCGGTTCGGCGCTCCGGTCATTCTGTTCTCGGGCGGTGAGCCCATGATGCGGCATGATCTGCTCGAACTGGCCCGTCACGCGACGGCGTCGGGCATGCGTGCGGTGATTTCGACGAATGGCACGCTTATCTCGAAGGAGAAGGCGGAACAACTCAAGGAGGTTGGTCTATCTTACGTTGGAGTCAGCCTGGACGGTCTTCGTGAGACCCATGACAAGTTCCGCGGGCGGGTCGGCGCGTTTGACGACGCGCTCAGGGGAATTCGCAACTGTCAGGAAGCCGGAATCAAAGTGGGGCTGAGGTTTACCATCAATCGCCGCAACGCCCAGGATATCGGGGGGATTTTCGATCTTCTCGAGGAGTTAGATATTCCCCGGGTCTGTTTTTACCATCTCGTTTACGCCGGCCGGGGAAGTCAACTGGTAGCGGAGGATCTGAATCACGAGGAAACACGGCTGGTGGTGGACCAGATTATCGACCGGACGAAGGATCTCCATGAGCGGGGCAAGCCGAAAGAGGTCCTGACCGTCGACAATCACGCCGATGGGGTCTACCTCTATCTCCGGGTCCTGCGCGAGGACGCGGAGCGGGCGAAGAAGGTGCTCGAACTGCTCCAGATGAACGAGGGCAATTCATCGGGCCGGGGGATCGGGTGCGTCAGTTGGGACGGAGAGGTCTATGCTGATCAGTTCTGGCGGCATCATTCCTTTGGCAACGTGCGGCGGCGTCCTTTCAGCGAAATCTGGACCGACACGAGCGAGCCGCTGATGTCGAAACTGAAAGAGAAGAAACTGCATGTGAAGGGCCGCTGCGGTGAGTGCACCTGGCTGGACGTGTGCGCGGGGAATTTCCGTGTGCGAGCCGAGGCCGTGACTGACGACCTGTGGGCGCCCGACCCCGCGTGCTATCTCACCGATGAGGAACTCGGTGTTTCTCGCAAGAGTTGAAAGGCTTTTTCCATGTCCACCTTCCCCCGACTTCGCATGAGACGCCTTCGCAAGACCGAAGCCCTGCGCCGACTGGTGCGTGAAAACCATGTGCGCGTCGATGACCTGATCTATCCTCTTTTCGTTGTGCCGGGGAAGGGCGTCAGGCAGGAGATCTCCTCTCTTCCGGGGTGCTATCACCTTTCGGTCGATCAACTTATCGAGGAGTGCAAAGAGGTCCGGGATCTTGGGATCCCGGGGGTTCTTCTTTTCGGAATTCCCGAGCAGAAGGACGCCTGCGGCACCGGCGCTTACGACCCGGATGGGATGATCCAGCGGGCTTGTGCGGCCATCGCATCGGAAGTGAACGGGCGCGAGAGCGATTCGGCGGCGCGTATCGAGATCGTGACGGACATCTGCTTGTGCGAGTACACGGATCACGGACACTGTGGTCCGCTGAAGGACGGCGAGGTGGATAACGATGGCGCGCTGTCCCTGCTGGCTCAGACGGCTGTTAGTCACGCCCGATCCGGCGCGACGCTGCTTGCTCCGAGCGACATGATGGATGGCCGGGTCGCGGCGATCCGCGAAGCCCTGGACCTTGCGGGGTTTAGCGGAATCCCCATCATGTCTTACGCCGCGAAATTTGCCTCGGCCTACTATGGTCCCTTTCGCGAGGCGGCCGGTTCCGCGCCCCAGTTCGGCGACCGGCGCTCCTATCAGATGGACCCGGCCAACGGGGACGAAGCCCTGGAGGAGGTCCGGCTCGACATCGAGGAAGGCGCGGACATTGTCATGGTGAAACCCGCGCTGGCCTATCTCGACATCGTGCGGCGTGTGAAAGATCGATTCGGTCGGCCCGTGGCGGTCTACAACGTGAGCGGCGAATACGCGATGGTCAAGGCGGCGGCCGAGAAGGGCGTGATAGACGAGAAGAGAATCGTGCTTGAGAGTTTGACG
>JABMPG010000185.1 GCA_013203855.1 bacterium | reverse complement strand
CTGGCCATCGTCAAGGACGGTTTCTGGTGGATTCACGTCGATCATGGAAGTCCAGTAATTTCAACGTAGACGGAGTTCTTGGTAGGGACACCTATCGGTATTCCTCTTTCAGTGCCGCAAAGGCGAGCTTTGGCCGGCGCTGGTAGCTGACCAGGCCCTTCAGATTCAGCTCGTTCCAATAGCCGTTATGGACCTTGCTCGGGTCTCGATAGTCGCTGAAACAGAAGGGGAACGTGCCAGCGATCTGCGGGTACTCGCGGGACAGGACAATGATCTCACGCAGGAGATCGGCGTGGTAGTTCTCACTCCACAGGTCGCCGCTCGCGGAGCAGTTGCCCGGTACCGAGTCGGCTCCGAACTCGGTCAGCAGCAGTGCCAGATTCCCCTTCCGCGCAAGCACCTTGTCGAGCATCTCGCGCATCGGCCTCAGATCGATGGGTTCTTTCCTCACGGCAGAGGAACCGCTGTTCGCTGGAGATGGTGCTCCGGATTCCGGATCCGGGGCCTTGCCGCCCCATATCTTGTCATACCAACCCCAGTATGAGTTGATACCAAGCACATCGACCATATCGGAGATGGGGCCGACGATGCCGTAGAGGGCTGCGTAAGATAGGAGCCGGGTCGGGTCCGTCTGACGGATCGTGTCGGCCAGGGCGCGGAAGAACGCCTCGGCCTCGGGGTTGGCCGTATTGCACTCGTTGCCGATGCCATAGATGGCGACGCTCGGGTGATTGCGCGCGACGGCGATCATCTCACAGGCCATTCTCTGCGCTAGGGCGAGCCATTCCGCATCCGCGAAACGCGTGCCAGTCTCCTTGTCGCCGGGGTGATAGCAATAGACCGGGAGCTCGATCCAGACCAGCAGGCCGAGTCGATCGCAGGCCGTGTAGAAGACGTCGTCCATCGGGTAGTGGCAACGGACGGCGTTGCAGCCCATCTCCTTCATGAGCCGCAGGTCGGTCTCGATCTGCTCCGGGGTCATCACCAAGCCGGTGGTGGGCGAATCATAGACATAGCAGACGCCGTTGAGGCGGCACGGTCGGCCGTTGAGGTGGACCTTCCCGTTACGCATGGCGAGGGTGCGAAAACCGAAAGTAAACTCGCGCCGGTCAAGAACCACGCCGGCCTCGTCCAGCAGTTCGATGGTGATTGGTTCGAGGTGCGGATTCACCGGCGACCAGGCGGGCGTGTCAAAAAATGGCGCGCTTCCGGCCATGTTGCCGTCTTCCCCGACAGGATACTCCCGCGAGAAACTCTCCCTCGTGCCGATGCGTGCGATCATCCCCGGACGCACTCCGCGCACCTGTCCGCGAATGTCCAGTTCCCATCCGTTGTCTCTCGGTGCCGCCTCCAGCGCGAGGTCCTCGAGAGTCGGCCCGTCCGCGATTTCCAGTTTCATGCCGCGGTGGATGCCGCCATAATTGAAGTAGCCGAGGCACGGGGGCCACTTCGTGATGAGCGCGCGATTGTCCACCTGAACGGCGAGATGGTTCGTGCCCGTCTTGAGCCTTCCCGTGACATCCAGCACGAACTCGGTGTAGCCGCCCTCATGGTTGCCAACGCGCTCGCTGTTGAGATAGATGTTCGCGAGGTAATTCACCGCACCGAAGCGCAGCTGCGCGGTCGCGCCTTCTGGAATATCCGCCGCGTCGAACTCACAAGCAAACCAGCACACTCCCTCGTAGATATCGTAGCGTTCGGCGTACTTCTGCCACACGCCGGGCACCGGGACCTTCTGCCAGTGGCGCCGGTTCGCGTCCGGCTTGTGAAAGCCGCCGTGGATGGCGTGGTACTTCGGATCCAGATCGGGCACGAAGTCCCATGTGCCGTTGAGATCAATGACCCTTCTCATTTTGCGTGCCTCGCTCGCGCCGGGGATGTCCACCGTCCTCTACCGGCTCATGGGGTTAACTCGGATCGGCGCCGCCCTGACAATCGGCTTACCGCATAGCTCCGCGGGTCGATGCGCCCTCCAGACCGTGAGGGAGAGCGTTGCCCCAGAACTGCATTCCCGGGCAACGCGGGAATTGCCAGGGAATCAGCGCCAGTGGATGCTCCGGTAACGCCTTCACGGTCAAAGCCAGCGAAAGCAACCGGAACCAGGTTGGAAACTGGTTTGTCAGCACCCATCCCGCGGCTGTCGCCAGCGCGTCCTGGAGGTCGTTCCGGCGATAGTCGATAAGTTGCAGCATCCGGCAGAGCGGCTAAAACGTGGCACGTGAGGTGTGACCGGCCGCACCACAACGGGTTGTCGTGGTACCAGCCCTGGCCGAAGATCACCGGGTCGCGGAACAGACCGTCGTCATCCTGATGTCCCTGCAGGTAAGCGATCCAGCTCTCCCGTTCCGCCGTGGAAAGGGCGTTCAGGTCGCCGAGAAGGCCGCGGGCAAGGGCCGCATAGCACGAAGAGTAGACGGTCGGCGACGGGCAGGAGGCGGCGTACCGGTAGCGGCCGATCTGGTCGGTTTGGTGGTCGACGACAAAGGCGAGAATCGTGTCGGGGAATGTTTCGGTATTCATGGTTTTCAATGGTAACGCGGACGCGCTGTCTGCCTGCCCAGGGGCGTCCGTCCGTCGCATTATCCCTTTTTCCATCGCATCTGCACAATGGTGCAGAGGCCGCCATCGGAATTGACGAACTCGTACTGGCCGAAGCAGGCGGGCACCAGGGCCGACTGCCATTTCCGGAGGGTGCTCCGGATTTTCGGGTCGCGCTTCGAACGGATGGTCACTTCTTTGCCAACCGTCAGCGTCACGATGTGCATGAACCTGCCCCCGGT
>JABMPG010000184.1 GCA_013203855.1 bacterium | reverse complement strand
GGCGAGGGCTCGGGTGAGGGGGCCGGGGGTGACGCCTGCCTTGAGAGCGATCTGCTCGATCTCGCCGGCGTTGAGCCATGTCCCCCCGCAGGCCGGGCAGCGGTCGATCTCCACGCCCTCGAGTTCGAATGCCACGAGGGGCTGGCGGCAGTTCTGACAGAAGGGATCCGGTCGTCTAACGATTTTCAGGATGTTCCTCCGCCGCCCCTCTCTCTTCGGGCGTGGCGAAACGTCGAAGGAGTCCGAGTTGAAAGACGAATGAGCCGAGGGCGAGGGGAATCACGAGGAGGAGGGCCAGCGGATCGGGAACGGCCAGGGCGACCAGGATCGATCCGGCGAGGGCGGTGATGGCGATGACGACGACGCGGGAGCCGATCACCATGAGAAATCCGCCGAGAGCGGCTCCGAGGACTCCGAAGATGATTCTCCAGTACACGGGATCAAGATCGCTCCCGAGCCAGTTCCAGTTCATGAGCGCGTCGGCTCCGTTCCATCCCAGTGCGAGGCCGATGCAGGCTCCGAGGACGAAGAAGAAAAGGCGGTGTAGTTTGCGGATGAGGAACACGCCGAGGATGCCGCCAAGGACGAGTCCAAGGGCGAGGATCCAGTAGGCCTGGGTCGGTTCGATCTTTGTGAAGGTGAGGATCAGCCATCCCGCCGCTACGCCGAGGATGCCGCCGATCACGGCGCCGGCAATGCTCAGGCCGACCCAGTAAAGGGTCCATCCGGCGACACAGAGCAGGACGCCGAGAACGACGTCGGGCCACCAGGCGATCTGGGAGAGAATCACTTGGCCAGGCATTGTTCCACCTGTCGCAGAATGGTTTCCGGGGAGAAGGGCTTATCGATACATGCGGTGGCGCCGGCTTCGAGAGATTCGGCCTTGGTCTCTCTCGCCTCGGCGGAGAGAACGAGGACCGAGGTTCTCGAGCCCGGGCTGCTTCCGCAGGCGGCGGATGACCTCTCGTCCGTCCATGCCGGGCATGGCGAGATCGCAGAAAACGAGGTCGAAGACGTCCTGCTGGAGGATCTTGAGAGCCTGCTCCCCGTTTTCCGCTTCTTGGACTTCATAGCCTTTGAAACGCAGGGTGAGCCCTAAGGTTTCGCGAATGCTTTCCGAATCGTCGACAATCAGAATTCTGGCCGTCACGTTGTTCTCGCTTTGCTCTCCAGTGTCCGTCTGGTCCTCACAGTGCTCAGAGAGATTCTACCGAAGGGGGCAAAGCATTCCAATGTTTTTCACCGGGGAGAAAACCTGGGGTCTGGAATGGCAGGGAGGGTAGGTTTTGGGGCGCATCGGACGTTTCCGGTGGTTCCTTTCGCGTTTGTGCTGCATAATGTCGACCATGAACAAGATCGAAACCATACACTTGCGCGCGGATGCCGAGCTTTGCCCGGAACGAATCGATCTTTATCTGGCGGAGGCGCTGCCGGATTTGAGCAGGAGCAGGATCCAGAAATTGATTCGGGAGGGCAAGGTCCGGGTGGACGGGCGGGAGGTGAAGCCGAAGCATCCGGTGGAGGGTGGGGAGGAGATCGAACTCCTGACGCTGCCCGCTGTCCAGTCGATGCCGGAGCCGGAGGATATTCCGCTTGAGGTGCTCTACGAGGACGAGGATCTCTCCATTGTCAATAAGCCGGCGGGGCTGGTGGTTCATCCCGGAGCGGGGATGCCCTCAGGGACGCTGGTCAACGCGCTGGTCCATCGTTACGGGGTCCTTTCCGGCGCGGGCGGCGCTGACCGGCCGGGCATTGTGCATCGCCTGGATCGGCTCACAAGCGGGTGCTTGGCGGTGGCGCGGAACGATATGGCCCATCGGAGTCTGTCGCTCCAGTTGGCCGAGAGAACCATGGGGCGTCTTTATCTGGCGTGGGTGATCGGCGAGGCTGGGGAAGCGGAAGGTCGGATCGATGCCCCTATCGGACGGTCGAGGAACAACCCGACCCGGATGGCCATCATCGGTGGCGGCCGCCCTGCCGGCACGAATTGGCGCGTGTTGGCTCGGGCGCCTGGTCTGACCCGGCTGGAGTGCCGTCTGGAAACGGGCCGGACCCATCAGATCCGGGTGCATCTGACCTGTATCGGGCATCCCGTCGTGGGGGATCGCCAGTATGGTTTGGCGCCTCGGGATGAGAGGATGCGGATTCCTCCCGGGCATCCCCATCTGATCCAGGCCCTGGCTCGCTGCGGGCGTCAGATGCTTCATGCCTGGCAGATCCGGCTGTGCCATCCACGGACTGGCGAGGAGATGGTGGTCGAAGCGCCGCTGCCGGACGATTTCCGCGCCTTCGACCGGGCTGCGGGGGTGGATTGAGCGGTTCAGGGCGCTGCGTCGAGGAGGCGGGAGTTCTCTTCGGGTGTTGACGGGCTGAGCGGGATGATATTCGCGAAGGGATCGATGAGGTAGTGGCGCCGCTCGGGGTGGCGGTCAATGAGGGTCTGACGTTCTTCCGGGCCAGGGTCTTCGAGAAACATGGCGCCTCCCCAGGATTTCACGACTTGGGGCAAGGCGACGTAGGAATAGACATTGTCGATCCAGACGATCGCCAGCGGGTCTGCTCCGAGTTGCTCCACCGCGCGGGTCATTCTTGTCGTGGCGTATTTGTAATCTATATGGAAATGCTGGTAGCGGGTGTAGGCCGGATAGACGGCGCACGCGAAGAGACCGACTAGAGCGGCCGCCATGGTTCGCGGCCAGAGTCGCGGGATCGGAGCGAGGCGATTCCTCAGAAACCGGACGGTTTCCAGGATGCCTCGGGCGGACAGCAGCGCCAGCGGTCCCGTCGATTCGGAGAGGAACCGGGGGCTGAAGTTGAAATCCTGGTAGGGATAGAAGAAGTACAGGGAGAGTAGCGCGCCAAGAGGCAAGAGCAGGATGGCGTCCTTGAGGCGCGGGCGGAGGATGAAGAGGAGGATGATGAAGAGATAGGATGTGACCGGCCAGAAGAACAGCCACATGGACATTGAATGGAAGTTGTTGATTTGGAAAAGCAGCCCGAGGTAGGGCGTGTGGTGGTTGATCTGGGTGAACCCGAGACTGTGGATCGTGACATTGTTGACACGGTAGCCGGTGAGGAAGGGATCGCCGGTCGTCTGGTAGTTGAAGTAGAGGAGGAACGCGGCAGGTATGGCTCCACCGATGCAGAACGCCAGCCATGCGGGCCACTCCTCGCGCCAACGGCGGGTCCGGATAATCAGGTAGACGAGGAGGAAAGGGGCCATCCATCCGACAGCTGTGAGGGGGCGCATCAAGGCGGCGTATCCCAGGGCGAAGCCGGCGCCCAGTCCGTTGATCGGGCCGGGGCGTTCGAGATTGCGCAGGCCGAACCAGAGGGACGTCATGAGAAAGAACAGGGCGGGGATGTGGTCCATGTAGGATGCGGCGAGGATCAGAAACATGCCTCCGAGGGCCAGCAAGAGACTTCCGAGGAATGCCGTCCGCCGACCGTAGAGGCGGTTGCCGCACAGCCAGGTCATGAGGATCGCTCCGCCACCCCAGAGCGGCGGCAGGATGCGGAGGGAGCCGAGTTTCAGCGCGGCGGCCTGGAGGAGGATGATCCCGGGCAGGTACTGGGAACAAAGGCCCCGGGACGTGACGGCCATGCCGCCCTTGAGTTGGAATTCCCACCAGGGAGGGTCGGGCAATTTCCACAGTCCCCGGTCGAGGATGAGAGCGTGGGCAAGGCGGGCATGACTGTCCGAGACATAGGGTTTCCCGCCGATCATCCATCCGTTCAGGAGCCAGACGCCCAGGGCCGTCAGACCGGCGAGGATGATGGCGGGCGCGATGCCTCTTCTCATCGGGAAGGCGATGAGGCAATCGATGGCGCGGGCCGTTTCCCTTCGAAAGCCCCAGCCCAGCGCGAGGGCGGCAGCGAGGAAGACTGCGGTGAGGACGCCGTCGGGAAAGAAGGCATGGACTCCCGCAGTCAGGCCCAGGAGAAGAACGAGGGAGGGGAAGAGGTCCTTCCATCTCGGCCCGGGGAAAGAAAGGGAGCGTCTTGCGGCGGGCGCCAGGCCGACCAGAAGACTCGCCAGGAGAAGCACGGCGAGGGTTGTCCATTGGATTGGATAGTATCCGGGATAGCCTTCCCGGTGGAATCGAAGAACAAGGCCACTCTGCAGGGGACGGATGCTGCCGAGTCCCGAGAGGATTCCCAGGACAAGGGCGGATACCAGCCAGAAAAGGCCGGCTCGATGCGTTGCGCCGAGGCGGGGACCGGGTTTCTTCATTTCTGCGCCTGTCCGGGTGGGATCCGTCTACACTTCTGCGGGATGATGATAGGCGGGGGAGACGCGGGGAGTCAAGGGGGGCGGATTGCTACCCGCAGGCCGCACACAGACCGGGGACCCGTCGCGAGATACCCCGATCTTGTTGCAGTTGTCAGGCGAGCGAGGTATTCTTCCAAGCGCCGGTGACGGATTTTCTACAGGGGGGTTTCCCATGTCTTCCAGACCGAATATTCTGGTGTTCTGCGTCGATCAGATGCAGTCCTTTTGCCTGGGCTGCCACGATCATCCGGATGTCAAGACGCCCAATCTGGACCGACTGGCGGGGACCGGGGTCGACTTTCGGCGGGTCTATTGCGCGAACTCGGTTTGCATGCCCTCCCGTGCGACCATGATCACTGGGCTGACCCCTCGCCAGCACGGGTGCTTGACCAACGGTACCTGCCTCCCGGAAAACGTCCCGACCCTTCCCGCCGTTCTGGCCCGCCACGGTTACCGCACCCACTCGGTCGGCAAGTTGCACCTTCAACCCTTCGGCGCTGAGCCTCGCACCGGTGCGGCCGGGTCCTGGGAATCCATGAAGGGCTGGAATTCCGGCGCAATCCAAGGCCTCCCCGAGGGATACTATGGCTTTCAGACTACCGACTACGTGGGCGGGCACGTGAGCTACTGCTTCGGCGACTATGCCAACTGGCTCGAGAAGATTCAGCCTGGCGCTCGGGCCCTCTATACGCGGGATCACGCCTATCACAGCGTGCAGCCCGCCTGGCGTCTGGCGATACCCGAGGAGCTGCACTACAACAACTGGATCGCGCACCGGACCCTGGACTTGCTGAAAGGGGTTGGAGAGCAACCCTTCTTCGTATGGTGCTCCTTTCCCGATCCCCATTCCCCCTTCGCGGCCTGCCGACCGTACAGCGAGGAATACGACCCGGCCGGTCTCTCCCTCAGCCCCACGTGGGCGCAGGCCGATGACTCCCTGGCCCACCTCACCGCATTCCGAAGCCGACAACATCCGCCCTTCAGCGAGGCGTCCCTGCGCGAGTGCATGGCCCAGACCTACGGTATGATCAGCCACATCGACGCGAACGTGGGTCGGGTGCTGGACTATCTCGAAGAAACCGGCCGGGACCGCGACACGATCATCGTCTTCACCGCCGACCACGGCGAGTATCTCGGCTCGCACCATCTCCTTCACAAGGCGGTCTGGCCCTGGGAGGAACTGATTCGGATCCCCTTCATCTGGCGGGTTCCCGGGAGTGTGCGATCGGGCAACTCTCGACGAGATGAGGTGGCGAGCCATCTGGATCTGGTTCCAACCCTGCTCGACTATGCCGGGATCGATCCGAGGAAGCTGGACATGCGGGGCGAATATCAATCGGACCGGATCGGGCTGCCCGGCCGGTCCCTGCGGCCTTTTCTCAGTGATGGACACGATCTCGAAGCCCGCCCCGCCGTCATGGAATACGACGAAGACTGGCATCCCGGCCCGACCTATCGTGCCCGGACAATCGTCTCAGACCGGTTCAAACTCACCTTCTACCCCAACGCGGGCGGGGGCCTCCTTTGCGACCTCGTCGACGACCCCTACGAGACGCGCAACCTCTGGGACAGCTCCGCCCACCGGACCGTCCGGGCGGAACTGACCGAACAGCTCCTGATCCGCCTTGCTCTGACCGACCGATTGGATCAGACGCGAATCACCGGAGCGTAGGGGGTTCTGAATCCGGAGGATCGAACATGGGCGGCAGGGCAGAGCCGGCCTATTTTCACCAAGCCTTTGCGGTTGACAAGGGTGATTTGCTTTGCTCTAATGAACGGTCGCTGGAGGACGGACCGGCGAGAAGGTACCCGAGACCGTTCGGACAGGCTCCATTTTTATCCGTTCCCCGGAGGTTAACCGGAAAATGACGATCACGCTGCAACGTAAGAAGGAATTGATTGAAGAGTACAAGACACACCCCACCGACACCGGCTCGCCGGAAGTGCAGGTGGCCATTCTGACCGAGCGTATCAACGGGCTGACGGATCATTTCAGGACCCACAAGAAGGATCATCATTCTCGTCGTGGTCTTCTGATGATGGTGAGCAAGCGCAAACGGCTGCTGACGTTTTTGTCCAATACCGAAATTGAGCGGTACCGGACTCTGATCGGCCGTCTGGGCTTGCGTCGATAGTGTGAAGAATGGGTCCTGGCGCAGGTCGTCGGGACCCTTCTCATAGGCCACGCCTTGGGGCGTGGCAGTCGCTGAGGCGGCACCGCCTCCGCAACGAGCGGAGGCGCTACATCCTGAAGATCGCTGGGTTCTGCCCTGGAGCCATCTTTCGGGATTTTAAAACTGAGCGCCTGGTTGTCTGACAACCCCCGGACGCTGACTTTTAAAACCCCGAATATCTCGATGGCTTGATCGGACTTCGGCAGAGAGGTTCCAAGGTGCATCGACAGATGCCCACTTGCGGACTTTTCGGTTCCTTTCACGGGGAGGGCGCATGGTTTGCGCCCTCCGCCGATAGGACAGGACCGGCGAAGAAAGTAGTGTCTTGTGAATCAAGCACACAGTGTTACCATTCCCTTCGGGGAAAATCGTGAAATCATTCTGAAAACGGGCGAAGTGGCCCGTCAGGCCCATGGAGCCGTGCTCGCTCAGGTCGGCGGAACGGTGGTTCTGGCCGCAGTTGTCCGCTCGAACAAACCGGCCGAGAACCTGGACTTCTTCCCCCTGACGGTGGACTACCGCGAGAAGCACTATGCGGTGGGCCGCATCCCGGGGAACTTTTTCCGGCGCGAAGGACGTCCCGGCACTCCCGAGACGATTAACGCGCGGCTGACCGATCGTTCGATCCGTCCGCTGTTTCCCGATGGTTTCAAGTACGAGGTTCAGGTTTACCTGACCATTCTGTCGATGGATCAGAAGAATCCACCCGCGGTGGCCGCTTTGATCGCGGCGTCCGCAGCGCTTTCCATCAGTGATATTCCCTTCAAGGGGCCTGTCGGCGCGGTCCGACTGGGCCGGGTGGATGGAAACCTGGTTCTCAATCCGACCTTTGAGGAGCGTCAGGCGGGAGATCTCGACCTGCTCGTAGCCGGTACCCGTTCGGCTTTGAACATGGTGGAGAGCGGCTCGAAATCTCTGACGGAAGACGAGATTCTTGAGGCGTTGGACCTGGCCCAGAGCGAGATCCGGCGTGTTGTCGAGGGCATTGACGATCTGGTGAAGGCCTGCGGCAAGGAAAAGATGCTTTTCGAGGCTCCGCAGATCAACCCCGAGATCGTGTCGGTCGTGGAAGAAACAGCCGAGTCGGCCCTGAAGGCGGTGGATGGCTTGAAGGACAAGAATACCCGCGAGACGGCCGTCAGTGAGGCGAAAGCCCAGGTGGTGGAGAAGGTTGTCGAGCGTTTCGCTGCCGAGGCTGAGGTCGATCGTTCGTCCTTGGAAAAACAGGCCAAAGAAGCCTTTGGCAAGGTCTACAAGAAACACGTCCGGCATCAGATCCTCGAAACCCGCGTGCGGGCCGATGGTCGCCAACTGGACGAGGTGCGTGCGATTACCATCACGCCGGCCTTCCTGCCGATGGCCCATGGCTCGGCCGTTTTCACCCGTGGCCAGACCCAGTCCCTCGGTGTCGTCACTCTTGGCACCGTCGGGGATCAGCAGAAGGTTGACGACCTGATGGGGATGTCGACCGAGCGCTTCCTCATGCACTACAACTTTCCGTCCTACAGCGTCGGCGAAACCCGCCGGATCATGGGCCCGGGACGTCGGGAGCTGGGGCACGGCATGTTGGCCCAACGGGCTATCGAGCCGATTCTGCCAGATCCTGAGGGCTTCGCCTACACGGTCCGGATCGTTTCGGAAATCCTGGAGAGCAACGGTTCTTCGTCGATGGCCAGCGTGTGCAGCGGTAGTCTTGCCCTGATGGACGCGGGCGTGCCGATCAAGGCGCCGGTGGCTGGCATTGCCATGGGGCTTATCAAAGAAGGCGACAAGGTGGCCATCCTCAGCGACATTATGGGAATGGAAGATCATCTCGGCGACATGGACTTCAAGGTCGCGGGCACCAAAGATGGTGTGACGGCGCTCCAGATGGACATCAAGGTTGAGGGGCTGAGCTTCGAGATCCTCAAGCAGGCTCTGCACCAGGCTCTCGAGGGTCGACTGCACATTCTCGGCAAAATGGCCGAGGTGCTGCCCGAGCCGCGCGAGGAGATGTCGCCCCTGGCTCCGCGTATCGAAACCATGAAGATTCCCGTGGACCGTATCGGTGATCTGATCGGGCCGTCCGGCAAGCACATCCGCGGGATCGTGGAAGTGACGGGCGCCCAGGTGGACGTCCAGGACGACGGCACGGTTTTCATCGCCACGACCGACGGTGCGGCGATGGCGCAGGCCCGGAAGATGGTCAAGGACCTGACGGCCAACGTGGAAGTCGGCCAGACTTACACGGGCAAGGTGGTTCGCGTGGTGGACTTCGGCGCTTTCGTGGAACTGCTGCCCAAGAAGGACGGGTTGGTTCACATCAGCGAGCTGGACTTCGACCGCGTCGAGAAAGTAACCGACATCTGCCGCGAAGGCGACATGATGAAGGTGAAGGTGGTCGACATCGATCCGGCGGGCAAGGTCCGTCTCAGCCGCAAGGCTGCGCTGGCGGAAGAGCCTGGCTTCGTGGCTCCGGAAGGCTATGATCCCAACGCGGTCCCCAGCCGGGAGCGTAGCCCACGCAGCAGCAGCGACCGCGGTGGACGCAGTGGCGACCGGGGAGGCCGGAGCGGTGGCGGTGGTTTCGGCGGACGCGGCGGCGATCGCGGTGGCCGGGACCGTGGCGGCCGTTAGTCGCCCGTCATCCTGAATTCTGGTAACGAGTCGCCTCGGACGGAAATGTCCGAGGCGATTTTTCTATGCTGCGTGTCTCGATGTCTCAGTTGGATGTTTCTGAGACAGAGTAGAGAAACGCAGCCGGTGCCAGAAAGGGCGTGTCAGCATAGACCTGTCTCATATGAGTCTGGGGTGAGACAATGGGACGGGGCGGTGGTCGGGGGTTTCGCTCTGGCGGGGAGAGGTTCAGAGGACTCATTCCGCACGAGTTAGATGAACACTGCCAGCGGGCGGGTCTTTCTCTGGCATGACTTCTGCTCATATGGGCTCAGAATGACATCTCGAAAGGAGAAATCACTGATGCCAAACACCGAAATCGATATTACTGTGGAGAACTTTGACGATAGGACGGGGCAGGGGGTCGTTCTGATCGACTTCTGGGCGTCGTGGTGCGGTCCGTGCCGGATGCAGGGCCCGATCGTGGAGAAAGTAGCGGCACGGCTGGAAGGCAAGGCCACCGTGGGGAAGTGCAACGTGGATGAGAATTCGCAGTTGGCCTCGGCCTTTGGGGTTCAGAGCATTCCGACACTTGTCATCTTGAAGGACGGGCAGAAGGTCTACCAAGCCGCGGGCGTCCATCCGGAGGAGGCTCTGGTGGCGAAGATCAGCGAGTATCTCTGAGGGGAGTAGCAGCCGGGGGCGGCTGTGCCACAAGGTCTATACACATATCGGGAGAATCCGGTGCGCTGCCCCCTTTTCGCTTGCGGCGCGGGGCAGAGACGTGGATAGTGAAAATCCTTGTTGCCGCCGTGTGCCTTATCTGTTTTCAGCCTGAACCGGCGGCGAATTCACAACCGCATGGTTCGAAAACGCCCTACGCTCCCCCAGTCTGGAATGTCTCGGTTGCGCCGGAGCCGGCGGCCCAAGCCTCCTTCCTCGTTGAAGACGGCCGTGCTGGTGGCGGCTATTTTCGTGACCTTTGCCGTGGGCGTGGCGCTGTCGGATTACCGCAGCGAGGTGGTGCGCTGGCTATATAGCCCGATTGCGATCGTCCTGGTCATTCTTCTTTTCATCGAATATATCGTTCTGAAGGGGCGGGATCGGTCTCGGATTTACAGGATCGAGCTCGAGCAGGCTCGTCACAAGCGGGTGGAGGATCAGGAGTATCTGCGGCACCTGGAGGAGCGGCTTCTGGCGATGGAGAAGGAAGTACCTTCTCCGCCGGAGGTTCGTGATTCGGGTTGTGAAGAGCGGCTGGGGGAATTGCGTGGAGAGTTGGCTTCTCTGAGGCGGGAACTGTCGGAAAAGCTTTGATCGAAATAGAGTGTGGGACCGGCGCCTGTCACAGAAACAGTCTGACAAGGGTGCCGGTCCCATGTTTTTCTATCGGAACTGTTGCCAGACTGAGACGCCGGTGCTGGGGGGCGGGACGGTCCGCCAGGGGCTGAGGAGGACCCAGGCTCCTTGTTCGTTGACGCCGACGAGGTCGTCAAAGCCGTCGCCGTTAATGTCGCCGATGAGGCGCGGGTGGCGTTCCGGATCCCAATCTTCTCCGGCCATTCCTTCCATCCAGACTCCCTGTTTCCGCAGGCCGGCGGGAGTCGCGAGCGCGACGTGGGCGTAGCGGTTTCCGAAGCCGGTCAGGTCGGCGAGTCCGTCTCCGTTGAGGTCGGCGGTTAGACGGGGATTGCCGTTCAGCGTCCAGCCTTGGCTTGTGCCGAAGTCGGGGGTCTGGAGGCCTTGGGGTAGGAAGCCGACACCGGTCGAAAGGCCGAGGTAGAGTCCTTCATTGTTGAAGAGCAGCGCGTCGGCCAAGCCGTCGCCGTTGGCATCCGCGGTCAGGCTCCGGTCAGGATCTAGATCGAGGCCGCTGAGCCAGGCGGTGGTCATCGAGAAGGCATCGGGTGTTCCGCCGGCGTCGAGGTCTACGGCGCGGGCTACCCATGCGGTTTCGTCGCGATAGCCGAGAATGTCCAGCCACCCGTCTCCGTTCAGATCGGCGAGTGTTCTGGAGTGGAGGGTTGTATCCCAGCCCTCGGCGGAGGTGAAGTCGTTGCTCCAAGAGGTTGGTTCGTGGAATCCTCCGAAGCCGTTGGCGAGCGCGACGACGATTTTCCGTTCGCCGAATCCCACGATATCGGCCGCGCCGTCTCCGTCTACGTCTCGGATGATCCGGGGGTGATTTTCCACGTCCCATCCGCCATCACGGGCGGAGAATCCGGACAAGGCGGCGTAGGGTTCGCCGAGGATTCCGCCTTCGTTCAGGGCGATGATGACAGCCTTGTCGCCGATCCCGACGATGTCGGCCAGGCCGTCTCCGTTGGCGTCAACGACTGTTCGGATGTGCAGATCGGCTCTCCAGCCGTGGGCGAAGTTGAAGTTGTCGTTCCAGATTCCGGCGTAGACGAATCGATCTCCGCTCGAAACCGCGACTTCGACGCCGTTCTCCGAAAATCCGACAAGGTCGTCGCGTCCGTCGCCGTTCATGTCGGCGAGATAGCGGGGATTCTGCCGCAGGTTGGCAAAGGCGGGAGATGTTCCGAAATCAGCGAGCCAGAGTTCCGGCTTTCCGATGGGTTGCCATCCCAGAACGAGGGCGCCCGTGTCGCTGGTCAGGCTCGTGACGGCGATGTGATAGGTTTCACCCGCCCTCGCGTCGAACACGACCTGCAGGTTCGGGTTTCCGACGGGGTCGTCCTGTCGGAAGACGGGCGTGAGGAGGTCGATCTGGTCGCCGGTGTAGGCGTGGATGGCGGTTGGGAAATCGGCGGCCACCCAGAGGCAGAAGCGGTCCGCGTTTGGCGCGGTCCAGTTCCACCAGATCGAGGCGTCGCCGTGGTCTGGTTCGTTCGGTTCGCGCGTGGCGTTGCTGTTATCGCTCTGCACATTTCCCGTTGTGCCATCGATCAGATCGGCCGAATCGAAGGAGTCTTGCGTGGGGGGCTGAGCTGTGTAGTTGCCGAAGAACGTGATGTTGCCGTCGGACGGGAGAAATAGCGTCATGGGGTTGGTGGAGGGGAGGTCGTAGCCTGCGACAGGCAGCCAAGTGATCTCGACGAGTCCGGCGGGGATGTGGGTGAGGGTCTTGGCGCCTTGGCCGGGGTGGGAACCGCCGAGGATGTCGGTCACGACCCATCCCGCGCCCGACGGGTTGGTTTGGATGGTCACGTCGCCAGTTTCGTATTCCAGGGAGCGGACCTCGAGGTTGTCGAGATAGACGGCGGTCGGGTCGTGAGGGCCCGATTCTTTGAGGAGGATGATTCCGCTGACCTCGCCGATGGCATTTCGGAAGAATCCCGTTGAAGCGGGATGTTCCATGTCTTCGATGAAGAAGTCGAAAATTCCGGCCGGAATGTCCATCAGGATCTTTACCCGGGTCCATTCCTCGGCGATGGTTGCCGGGCCATCGAAGTAGCGGTCGTCGTGAAAGTAGTTCACGTAGCCGGCGTCCCGCCATTGCAGATGGGGCCCGCTGTCGACGGCAATGGCGTCGTAATAGGCGCTGATGTCGTCGCGGTCGAAATCCCCGGTAGGCATCATCTTGAAGCGGCACCAGGCGGAATCGGTATAGAGATCGAACTCGATCTCGGCTCGTCCCTGTACGTCGGGAACTGGCACGTAAAGTCCGTCCAGAACCAGCGGCAGGGGCACTCCGACCATGACAGCCTTGCCGGGTCCGGAAGGATTCGTCCGGACACCGGGGGTCCCGTAGAACGGATCCCATCCCTGCGGGTTTTCTCTAAGGGGCACCGACTCGAAATCCTCGGAAAGCACGATGGTTCGTTTTCCCCGAGGATCGACCTGGCCAACGAGCGGCCGGGCGGTGGGGCGGGGCGATTCGGCGGTCCAGGCGCGGACATATTCCATGTCCATGGATGCGCCATCGGCGGCCATGCTCAGGGCGGGGGTATCAAACACAGCGGTGCTGAATCGGATGTCCTGGGAGAGCTCGATTCCGGGGCGATATGCGTGGGGCTGACGGCGGACGATCCGGCCGTCGAAATAGTAGATGATCTCGTTCTCGGTGTATTCGCAACCGTAGACGTGGAACTCGTCGCTGAGGAAGAGGCCGGGGATCTGGATGGACTGGCCTTTTGTGTAGTGCTCGTCCGAGGCGGTCAGGTAGTGGGTGTTCATCGCGATTTCATTGGGATAGTGGCCCTCGTTGATATCCACCTCGAGTTGCGGATAGAAGCCGTAGGGCCGATAGAGCCAGAAGGCGTTGTTGAGGGAGGGCGCGGCGGCATAGCGCATGGTGCACTCGTAGTAGCCGTACTTGAACTGCTGCTGGGTCCAGATATGGGCGGAGGTCCAATCCTTGCCGGGATAACGGGAGGGATCGAATTTGAAGACTTGATGGAGGACTCCGTCACGGACTTCATTGTTCTCGGGCCAGCGGCTTTCATTTCGGCCTGCCGAGGGACCGGCCTGCGAGCTCCAGACGCTCCAGTCGAGGCTTGTACCGTCAAACTCGTCCTCGAAGATCTGATTCCAGTTCGAATGGGCGGGTGGTCCGACATGGTTCAGTTCGAATCGAACGGCGTCCGCGGCGACTATGCCTTCCGGTCCGGCCGAGAGGGATACCTGTCCGTCGGATTGCAGGAAGTCGTAGAGGCCGAGGAAAATCCACTCTCCATCGGCCGAGTTCTGATCGGCGACCAAGCGCGTTTCTCCACCGTCGTGATAGACGGTGTAGATCGCTTCGGGCGAGAGTCCGGGAACCTGAGGGCAGCGGGCGAAGACGTTATAGGCAGCGGGCCATTCGATCGGGGTCATCCAGTCGAATGTGGCTTGACCGACGGTGGCGGCGTGGACGAGGTAGTCGTCGCCTTCAAAGGCGTCGCCGCTGTCGGACGGGTTCCAGTTGCCGTCGTAGCTCGCGCCGGGGGCGTCGTTGTCCACGGTGATGGTCAGGGAATCGGGCGCGGTGGGCGCCTCGGCGATCGCGCGCACGGCGAGGTTGTCGATCCAGAGGGACTGGGCTCCGACGGTGTCCGCTTCTTTTCGGATGATGAGGCCGCTGATCTCCTGGGTCGTCGCGTGTCGGAACCAGCCGCCATAGAGCGGGGTTTCCATGTCTCCGCAGAAGAGGTCGAATCTCAGCCGGGGCACGTCCAGAACCATCTTCACGCGGACCCATCCCTCTCTCGGGCAGTTGGGGACATCGTGCCATCTCCACAGTTCGTCGTAGTATTGGGGATAGCCGGCGTCCATCCAGCGCACGTAGGGCCCGGCGTGGATGTAGTAGGCGGTTCCTCGGATCAGGGGGTCTTCGAAGTTGAAGTTTTCGGTGGGCGCGATGAGAAACTTGGACCAGAAGGAGTCGATCCAGGCGTCGAATTCGATGGCGATCCGTCCCGTCTGCTCGGGGAAGGGCACGTAGATGGAGTCGCCTACGTCGAGCCGGAGG
>JABMPG010000183.1 GCA_013203855.1 bacterium | reverse complement strand
TATCCGCTGAGGATGAATACCACCCGCGCTGTCATCTGGTAGAGAGTGCCTTTGCCCATCGCGTGGTGCCTGTTCCGATCAGTCTGCCCGGCCCTTGGAGGGTTCGAGATCGAATTTCCAGCGTTTGAGCAGGTCCATTCCCAGAAGGTCGGCAACCTTCTCGACCTCCGGGCGGAATTGCCTCATCAGGTTTCGGCGCAGTTCGGGAGAAAGAGGCGGTCGTTTCTTCTCGTGCCAGAGAATGCTCTGTGCCAGTCGCCTGAGTTTTTCGCTCTGCAGAACGGAGCGGGGCACCAGACGAGAAATACTCCCGCGTATGCGGGGATTGAAGACGAATCGTGCAAGACCATTGCTGCGGGGCTGCCTGGTGAGGTTGATTTCCTTGGACTGGGGAGAGAAATCCGGGTCGACTTCAAGAAACTCGAGAATCCGGCGAAATGAGGTGAGATTGTCATCGCGGAAGTCCTCGTAGATCAGGATCAGAATCTGCTCAGGAGGGAAGCAGTCCAAATACCGCTGGAGCTGCTCGGCATAGCACACTCGTTCCGAGTAGAGGAGAAAAGATGGGCAGTAGGCGGTGGGGGGAACGGCCTTTCCCTTCCGTCGAGAACGCTCAAGGGTCAGGGCCGTCTCAAAATCCGTCTCAGTTTCGACCTGGTTGACCAGTAGTTGGCCATGGTAGGAGTAGAGGAAGTCGACGGGGTGACGCAGCGAGATCAGGATCCGCGCGTCTGGGTTGAATCTCCGTATTTCCTGCGCCGCAGTTTTGGAGCAGAGATAGTGCGTTGTGGATTCGCCTTGGATAGCCGCATCTCCCGCATCCTGGAAAAGCGCGAGAAAGTCCGCTTCGGTCCGAATGTCGAATTTGTACTGGAAATGACGGGAAGCCGCATCTGCTTCGGCGCGCAGATCGGTCGAGAAGTAAAGCGGCTCCTTGCGGCGAGTCATGAAGATATCGGGATGCTGATCGAGGAAGTCGTGTAACGCGCACGTTCCGCATTTGGGCTGTCCGACCTGGAAGAAGTTGGGCTGCTTGTGCATGGCGGTCAACTCGAGAGAGGAGGGGGGCCGGGGTGGATCCGGTCGAGATAGGGCTCCAGCCGGGACTGCAACGTCTCCAGGCTGAAATCCTTCAACGGAAGCAGCATATTCTCCCAACCCAGGAGTTTCACGAACTCCGTGACCTTGTGATCGTAGGAAATCGTGAAGATGGGGATGTCCATCTTGGAGCCGAGAATCACCGCGTGCAGGCGCGTCGTTGCCAGAATGTCCAACTCGCCCAGCAGGGCCATCATGACCCGGGGATGAGGATACTCCTCGAGGAGCCGCAAAGAGGAGTCGCCCACACGGGACCGGAGTTGACGCCCAAGGTCCAGATCATCCTCCAGATGCTTCGAAGGGTGCTGACTGATGGGCAGGAAGAGAACATCCCATCCCTTCCCGATCAGCCACTTCGTCACGCGAGCGCCCTCCCGAAGCGTGCTCTCGTTGTCCACCTCAGGATCGCCCACGTAGCGCAGGTTCAGCCCCAGCAGGGGCCGCTTCCGCTCCGGCTTTCCCTCCAGTCCGAGTTTCTTGAGCAGCCGAACCGCCTCCTCACGGGGAGCCGGTTCGAGCGATAGAGCGGGATCGCGCACCGGGATGATCTCGCGCTTCACGCCAGCCTCGCGCAGATTCCGCAGTGAACGAGGATCGCGGACGGAAACCACGTCGGCGCTGGCGAGGGACCATCGGGCGAGACGCTTGACGGCGGCATCGGGGAAAGACGTGGCGCCGATGGCATAGAAGTGAGTTTGCGCCCCGGTCCGCTTGGCCAGCCACGCGGCCATGAAGAGAAACTTGCCCTTCATGTCCAGCAGACGCATCTTCTGATTGCCGCTGTAGGTGTTGATCTTGTTGACGATTCCCCCGCCGCCGATGAAATAGATGTCGCTCGTCAGGATCGTCTTCAGCGCGCCGAGGCTCTTGAAGTGGTAAGCCTGGACATCGGGATACCAGGCCAGCACGTTCTGCGGGCCGTGGCACAGGACCGTGATCCGGGCCTTGGGAAAGTGCTCGCGGGTCCGGTCTATGAGGACGTTCAGGATGGCGTCATCGCCGGTGTTGCGCTTGCCGTAGCCGCCGTGGATGACGACCCGTGGCGAGGTTACGGACCGTTCCCTAAAGTACTTTTCGTACCCCTCCCACAGTCCGGGGACGTCAAAAGGCATATTCTTCATGACCGCTCTTCTTCTTCGAGTTGAGGGGGACGCAGCCCCTTGAGCCGCACCGCCCCCCGGGGGCCTTCCCGATAGCACTTCAGGCACCGTACGGTGATGCACTTCTCGCGGATGATCCGGCGGTCGGTGGTGGAGATGGCGTTGGCCGGACAGATCTCTTGCAGTCGGTGGAGGTCTTCGTCGGTCACTTTTCCCAGGGAGGGGTGTACGCCGAGGGTCCAGTGC
>JABMPG010000182.1 GCA_013203855.1 bacterium | reverse complement strand
TTCTCGGCGCCGTGCTCGGCCTGGTTCACGATCAGCTCGGCGAGATGGGCGAAGAGAGCCAGGGGCGAATCGGCATCGGCTCGACCGTTTCCATTTCCCGTTCCCATGCGGCCAAAACCCCGCGCATGTTTTTCAGCGCTTCAACGCCGCCCGTCGCGTCGGCCAGGCTTTTCATCTACCACGGGTCGGTAAAAGGGTGTTCGCGCGAAGCGAAGGGTGAATATTGGTTCTGCCTTCCATCATATTGATCTCTGCCCCCTTCCTTGCCCACCACGCTATCAGTCGTATCTGCAGGCTCCGCGCTCCAAATGCTTCTTGGCAATGATCGCGCCAGTTGAGCCGGGGGGCGCCGTTGCGGCACTCCGCGGCGTCCATTTACCGACGCGGATCCACAGCAAGGGGGAGCAGGCGCTTCTCCGTCGAGCTCCGGGTCGTTCCTTGTTTGTCCTTCATTTCCCAACGGAAGGTGAAGGATGCTTCGGGATCGGGCACTTCTACGATCTTCTCGAAAGGATACTGCTCCACGGGCTGGGTCTTCCACTCTCCTTCGCCGATTCGGTAGTGCAGGACCGCCGACCTTATCTCGTCCGGTTTGTGCGGCAGGAACGTATAGGCAAACCAGGATTCCGGATCGATCTGGAGGACGTAGCCCGTGCCGAAGTCGTCCTTGCCCTGTGGAAGGGCGGCGGTTTCGCCCGTGCCGGTCCCTGTCACGTCGACGAGGTCCGATCCGGCGAAACGGGGCGAGTGGACGGCCTTTGAGGCGATGGCAAAGGCGATCAGGCCTTTCGCGGGAACGGTCAGGGTCAGGCGGTTGTTCTGCACGGGGGCCGTGCCGCGGTTGCCACCAGCGTCATAGGTCGTGGCGGAGCCGGAGAAGGGTGCATTGCCTGTGACGGCCTCGCCCAGGGACACGTTTGCTTGGATCGGATGGTCGTCCTCGTTCATAAGGGCGGCGGCGAAGAGGCCCTCCTTGCGGGCCCCGAGCCAGTCGATCTGGACGTTGTCCACCTGGATGAGGCCCCGCTTGAGCCAGATCCACATGCCGTCCTGGTCGAAGAACTTGCCGGGTTCGAAGCCGTAGACCTTGTTGTCGAAATAGCAGTAGGCGTACTGGCGCACCCAAGGGAACTCGATACGGCGGTCCGACCAGGCCCAGGCCTGTGTGATGAGGAAGTCTTGGATCTTGGCCAGATAGGGCGGGATATGGGTGTACTCGATGGCGGTGATGTCCGGTCCTTCGTAAGGATAGTCCGGCTTCATATAAATGGTCGACATGTGGTCGATGTAGTAGCCCGGATAATTCGCGGCACGGCCAAGGGTTTCGTGGCGGGCGACCGTCTCGTAGAAGTGGTCACCCGTATACTCGGCCAGCCGCAGCAGGTCCGGCGCATAGCAGTTCATCGTGATGTTGGGGCTTCGGAATTCCATGCCGTGGGATAGCTGATCACCCCCCTCCACATTCAGCCCAACCCTTGAGAGAAGCCACGCGGGCACGGTTTCATCCTGGATCCGGTCGAAAGCACTGGTTCGTTCTAAAGGAGCGTCCCAACCGTGAACGTCCCCGGTGAAGCGGTAGCCCAGAATCATGCGGGTATCGCCGTTCCAGCCGTGCACGCATGCGCCGACGTACTGCGGGTCGTGGAAGAATCCTTCCTTCTTGAGAACATCGGCATTCAGAAAGACGTCGCTCTCCGGTACGCGGGGCTGCATCCAGACGCCTTGGGCCAGAAGTTTCCGGGCCGCGGCTTCTGCGGCCTCCAAGTATTTTTTCTCGCCTGTGACCTCATACATGCTCAGCAGTGCCGGGGTCCAGGGAGCCGTGGCCATGATTTCGAAGGTTATTCCTGCGACGGGCCGTCTGGACGCAGGTTGCACGTAGGCCTCGATGTAGGCGTCCGCTCCCTTTCTGGCCTGCTCGAGGAAGGCGGGGTCCTGGGTCAAGCGATAGCGATAGAGATCCTCGAGAAAACGCATGCTTGCACCGTCTGGCAGCATCTCTGCGAAGGCCGCCATATTCCAATGGGCCGGTTTCTCGGGAAAACCATAGGCGCGATAGGCGGGGGTGCGCCCCTGGCTCATCAGGTAGAACCCGGCGAATACGCTCGAGGGATATCCCCGACCGCCCGCCACCAGCGCCGAGGGCAGCAGGTTCTTCTTGCCGGGGTAGGGGAGCGACATCCACCCCGCTCGAGAAAGCCAGTATGCCAGGGTCGGGATGGTCCGCTTCACGTACCAGTCCCGATCTTCCGTGAAAAGGTAATTCTGTATCAGCGTGAGCGGCGAACTGTGATTGAAATTGTTCCCATCGCGATCCGCCGCCTCCACATAGGCATGGGCCATCGCGCGGTCGCTCCACCCGCTGTACTTCTGTTCCGCCATGATCAGGTTCTGCACGTTGAAAATCGCGTCCGTGAGCGAGGAATGGTAGTTTTTCTTCACGTCCCGGATTGACAGAATGTCGTCTGTCACGTGGCGGAACATGTCGTTCCATCCGCCGATCATGAACAGAGGGCGATACGAGAACGCGAACGTCTGGCCCTTCTCCAGCCGCCCTTCCGGACGTCCCGGCAAGGGCGCAAAAAGCCATGTCTGGATGCCCCCCCGCGGACCTCGGATGCCCAACCCATAGCGGCTCTCCATCTCCGTCGCCCAGTGATAGGGCACGCTAGACGGATCGGGCGCGATGCCGAAGGTGGCCTGAGCGCCCGCTTCCGCCTCGAGGGGCAGGGTCATGAGACTGCACGCGTTGGGCGAGGCGTTCTCGCGAACAAGGGACGGCAGCGGAGGGACGTATTTGCCGAGATAGGGCTTGGCGCATAGGACATAGTCCACATCGTCCAGGGGCGTCTCCGGCCCGGCGAACATCCCCAGACAGTACGAACCCTTCCCCGCCGCGGTGAAGCGGCATTCCACCAGCGGCTCCTGCGCATTCCCGGCGAGGCTCCACGTCGCGACGATAGAGCCGAGGGCGCAGGATGCCCGCAACTCGATCGTCGATTCGCTGATCCGCCGCATCTTAGTGGGAACCAGCCAGCCCCCCACGCCGCTTTCGAAGATGCTGGCCGTTCCCACGGTCGTCAGCCCGTTCTCGGTCACGATCACGCAGTCCCAGCGGTCGCAGGCAAAGTCATAGTCGCCCGCCACGCTCGTGCTCTCGGCACCCATCACCACCCACGCAAAAAGATCGGTTCTCTCCCCGGCGGCATACCAGCGGCCTTCATGGGAGATCAGGTTCTGTTTCTGGATGATGGAGCGGCCGTTGGAGGGAGTCTCGAAAAAGCGGACGCGGGCGCGTTCATTGCCGATCGTTTCCTCGCGGACCGGTTTCGCGTCGGACGCGGCCCAGTCCGGCGGCCGGGCGGCATTTTCGACATATCTCGGCTCTGCGATCTGCGCGTTCTTGAGGACATCGTCAAATCTGTCCGTCGGGCGCTTTTCCAGGTCGCGCGTGAGCAGCAGGGCGTCGAACCGCGCGTATTCGGCCGAAGTATCGATGATCGTGATGGGCACGTCTCCGGCGGGAATCTGGACCGTGCCGCCCTCCTCCCATCCGTATCCGTCGTGAAGGCCCTCGTCGGCGAACTGCCCCTGATAGCCCGCGCCGATCCGAACGTCGAAAAACCGGACGCCCGGCCGGGTCTGCGTAAACTCGCGACACCGGACCCACACGCGCCAAGTCCCCGACTGGGGCATTTGCACCAACGCCTCGGCGGGTCGAGCCGCCTCCTTCTTCAGATCGAGGCGGCCGTAGAGGATCTGCCCATCGAGGGCCCCCGGGTCGCCCATGATCTGCCAACTCCCTAGGCGGTGGAAGGACGCGGGGAGAATCAGAAAGTCGGCCCCAGCCCGGGCCGGTGTCGTATCCGTATCCGTGTGGCGATATCTCAGGACCGTCTCCTGCCCGAAAGAAACGGTCAGGCCGCTTGTGAGAAGGATGAGTGCCGTCAGAAGGCGTATCGTTCTTGCGTGGCGCCGATCTGCGTTTTTTTTCTGGGGTGACATGTTCGTTCCTCCAATGCGATACAGCGACTATGATGGTTCTCTCTCAGAGAGGGCGGAAATCGTGGTCTTTCCAGGGAGGACTGAAGCACGGCCTCAGCGCCCCGGAAAGGAGTCCTGCTCCGGATAGATGCTTTTCATTGGCCAGGCGTGCAATTGCCTGAGTGCCGCATCGCTTCCCTGTGCGCGCAGCGAGACGCCCAGGCTGTCCTCGCGTCCGGGATAGACCCGGCAGGCAACGCATTGCCGCCCGTTGGCGAAAACCTCGACGACGCTCTTGTCGATGAAGACACGCAGGCGCAGCGGCTCGTCCGGGCGGAGGTAGAAAGGCGCGGTCTCCGGGGCGCGGGAGAGGACGTCGGGCAGCTCGGAGGAATACGATGTCTCGAGTGTGACCAGGCTGTCCGACCCCTTGAGGCGGTCCACCAGAACCCAGGACGGATACCGATCACGGTCCCAATAGCCGCGCTGTCTGAAAAAGGCGATCCGGGTGAACTCCTCTTTGCCGGGCGAACGCAGCACGTTCAGCTCGACCATGGGCGCATCCTGTGGATCGATCTCGACTTCGATTTCCAACGCATCGCCCTTGATGTTGTCCAGCACGACCTCCTTGTTGGCGGCGAGCGTCATGGGCGCGATGCTTTGGCGCGGACCGCGCAGCGACTCGATGTCGCCTGCCGGTTCCATGCCCAGCTCGTCCTTGCCGATCAGCGTCAGGCGCCGCGGCAGACTCATCAGCATGTCCCAGCCGGGCGTGGGTTTGGCCGGGTTGATATTAAAGATCGTAACTACCCCGCCCCGGCCGTCGGGCGTGGCCGAGGGGGCGTGGACTCCACCCGGATACCAGTTACCGAAGGTGAAACGCCCGCCCGAGGTGATGACGAACTTGTCACGCGCCGTGTCGTAATCGCCGAGAAGATACCGCCCGCCGCTCATGTGACTGAAGTGCAGCAGGATGTGGCGGTTGCCGATGGGCCAGAAATAGGGACAAGCGCCGTCGTCACCCACCAGTGAAAAGAGGTCGCCCTCGTCCAGGGGATGGAGATATTCCCAAGTCTTCAGGTCCGGCGAGCGGAACAGAAAATCGGCGCGGGTGCGCTTCCCGCTCGGCCCGTGAGGCAGCGTGCCGCCGGAGAGTGCATAGTACGCGTCGTCCTTCTTCCAGACGCAGGGATCGAACACGTTGTAGGGCAGGGGAGATCCGTCGGCGCCGGCGGCAGGGATCACGGCCGCGCCCGTCAGCTTCTCCCAGTTCAGCAGCAAAGGATCGCGCGAGATCGCCACCATGTTCCCGACACGGGTGCCATGGTACATCGCGATGACACGGTCCTTTTCCACCAGGGCCGCCCCCGAGAAACAGTCATGCTCCGGATTCGGATAAATCGCATAGGGCAGGTCCCGCCAGTGAATCAGATCCTCACTCACCGCGTGCCCCCAGTGCACGCGCGGGTCCTCGGGCGGATAGCCCTGATAGAACAGGTGCCAGCGTCCCTGCCAGAAACACAGCCCGTTGGGATCGTTCAGGCGATTCTCGGGGCTGGTGAAGTGGTACAGCGGCCGATAGCGATCCGCAGCCAAACTCCGGCGCGATTCGCGGAATCGCTCCATCATGGGATTCTCCGCCAACTCCGCCTCCTGCTCCTTCAGCGACTCGGCAAACGTGAACTTCGGGGCAAGAGAAGTAAGATCGGTCCTCGGTTCCGACGTCATGTCAACGAGCCCTCCCGTGCGAGAGATTGTATCTGATTCCGACTGACGTGCAACAGGCTATGGATAGCCCGAAACAACCCGATTGACAAGAACGATCGTGGTGCTTTATCCGACTTCGTCCAGAAACTCAGGACCAGAAAGCGTGGGACCGGCGCCCCTGCCGGTCTTTCCGCGGGGTTTGCTCTCCCGCTTGCCACCCCCGGCCCCCTATTCCAACGATGTGGCGTGATCAAGATACTCTCGGCCTTGTTTTTCCCCTCTTTGATCTTGACATGGGGGTGGGGTGTCTGTAGCGTGAAGTTCCATAGCTCACTGGTCGTTTTTGGACGGCTTGGCGAGCTATGGGGATGCTTTTTGGAGGCGCGGGAGGTCGGTATCCTGGTTTTCGCGCCGCTATTTGTT
>JABMPG010000181.1 GCA_013203855.1 bacterium | reverse complement strand
GCAGGTGCGGCGGCGGGCGGTGGCGGGGCGATTGGGGGCTTCTCGGAAACGGCTGCTTCACCGAGGGCCACTTTCTGGTGCTCGGGGGCCTTCATGGCGGCCGGCTGGCCCTGTTCCATGGCTTCCTGTCGCTGTTTTTCACGCTTGGCCTTGGCCCGGGCGATGGCCTCCAGGGCGATGGCGCGGGCGTTGACCTTGGGGCCGGGGGGGTCTTCTTCCTTGGGCTGTTCGGCCACGACAGGCTGAGGTCTGGGTGGCTTGCGGGGTTTGCCCGCTTTTCCCGGCGCAGATCGTTTCTGTTCCGCCTGGATTTTGTCCAAGAGCAATCGGATGGCTTTGTCGTCAACCGAAGAGGAGTGACTCTTGACTTCAACGCCAAGATCCTCGAAATGATCCAGTAGTTCTTTGTTGGAGATGTCGAGCTGCCTGGCTAGTTCGTAAACCCGCATGTACTGTCCCTTGATCCTTTTGAGGGGGCGGAAGTGACGGCCGGAATCCGGTTGTCCTTCTCTAACCCGCTCGTATCCCTTCAGTTAAGCGGCTTCAGCACGGAAAAGTCAAGCCGCGAGTGCAGAAACTTACCACGGTCCGCACGGCCGTCTCGCTAGCTCTGGGAGGGCTCTTCTTCGGCACCCTCTCCTTCCGGAGCCTCTGTCTCGGATATTTCGTCCAACTCCGATTCCTCGCCGGGTTCTTCTTCGGCGTCTTCTAGGGCGTCCTCTTCTTCTGGAGCCCCTGTCTCGGATATTTCGCCCGACTCCGATTCCTCGCTGGGCTCTTCTCCGGACTCGCCGGCCGCTTCGGCCGCTGCCTGCATGGCTTCTTCAAACTCGGATGGAATGAAGAACCCGGGAGCCAGGCCGCGGCGCTTGCGCTCTGTCTGGATCTCGTCAAGGGCTTCCATGTACTCTTTGGCGCCCTGGACCAGCGTCTCAGCCAGTTCCTGCTCGTCGTTCGTGAAGGCCAGCAGATCCTGAGGGGTGGCCCGGGCGATTCTCTGGACCGAGTTGTAGTTGGAACGCAGGAGGGCTTCGCGCGCGAAATTCGACAGGCCCTGAATCTGCAGGAGAAAGTCTTCGAGGTAGCGGGTCTGGATTTCGTCGAAGCTCAGTCCCTCTTCTTCTTCGGAACGGATATCGAGGCGCCATCCGGTGAGTCGGGCGGCAAGTTTAGAATTCTGGCCCTTGCGGCCGATGGCGATAGCCAGATTGCCTCGGGCCACCATGACTTCGGCGCGTTTCTCTTTTTCGTTCAGGTGGATGTTCACGATTTTGGCGGGATTCAGCGCGGATGTGACAAACCGGGTCGCGTCCATGCTATAGGGGACGATGTCGATTTTCTCGTTATCGAGTTCACGCACTACCATCTGGACGCGCGAGCCCTTCATGCCGACGCATGCTCCGACCGGGTCGACGTCGGAGCTGGTGCTCACGACGGCGATTTTGGTGCGTACGCCGGCTTCGCGGGCCACGCCGATGATTTTGACGGTGCTGTCCGCGATCTCCGGCACTTCTTGCTCGAAGAGTTTCACTACGAGATTCGGACTCTTGCGCGAGAGGACGATCATGGGGCCCTTCGGTGTTTCTCGGACGTCCTGGATCAGAAGTTTGAGGCGGTCATTGAACTTGTAATGAGATCCCATCGGTTGCTCGTAGATGGGGAGGATGCCCTCGGCGCGGCCAATGTTGAGGATCACGTCTCGGCGTTCGAAGCGCTGGACGGTTCCGGTCACCACTTGGCCGATCCGTTGGGAGTACTCCTCCTGGATTTTCTGGCGTTCGGCGTCCCGGATGCGCTGCATGACGATCTGGCGCGCGGACTGGGCGGCGATCCGACCGAAGGCGGAGGGATCGATGGGAACGTCCACCTCATCACCGACTTCGATGCTCTTGTCGTCCAGGACTTTACGGGCCTCACGGCGCGTAATCTCGGTGCGGTCGTTTTCGATTTCTTCGACGACCTCTTTAATGACGAGGAGGCTGAGTGTTCCGGTCTCCATATCCAGGTTGGCCCGGGCGTCACGGAACTGGGAGAGATTTTTTTTTGACGCGGAAATCAGGGCATACTCAATGGCTTCCTTGATCACGGCCGGATCCAGATCCTTCTCTTTCGCGACGGCGTTGACATAAGCTTTCAGGTTTGCGAAATCCATTCCTTTTGCCCTCGTTGCCTCCCCCTCGGGAGAGTGTTAGTCAAAATAAAAAGTGGGCAGGTGCCCACTTCGGATCACCTTATATCAAAATTAAAAAGGACTGGCAAGCAGGAATTGAGGAGAAAAACGAGAAACGCGAGAATCTTTCGGAAATCAGACCGCAGCGGCTTGGGCATGGGTCTTTTTGAGGGCCTGCAACTTGCCAGCCAGTAGTCTCCGCTGGGCGAATGGCATGCGGTCGATAAACAGAATTCCATCCAGATGATCGCCTTCATGCTGCACACAACGGCCCCGTAATCCTTCCATCTTCTCCTCGTGAAACCGGCCTGCTTCGTCCTGCCAACGCAATTTCACCCACACGGGCCGGAACACTTCTCCTTCCAGGTCTGGCAGACTCAGGCACGCCTCCGGTATGGCTTCGTCTTCCGATGCTTCCTCGACGATCTCGGGATTCGCGAAAACCCTCAGGTTCCGCCGGGCCACTTGCTCGCCGTTTTCTTCATCCACCCAGTCCAAATCCATCACGAACACGCGGAGATTCACGCCGATCTGACTGGCGGCCAGGCCGATGCCACGGTTTGCGTACATGGTTTCTCCCATGTCGCGCGCCAGACTGCGCAGGCTCTGGTCGAAGTATTCAACCCGCTCGGCGTGTGCCTTCAGGCAGGGATCCCCGTAGATTCGGATTTTCTGAATGGCCATGCTGTTCCTTTTCCTGTCAGCGCTTCGCCACGTCAAACCAGACGTTCCCGATCGGATCTCTTGTTCGATGGGTATTCGCCTGACTTAGCCTGATTATAGATAAACTGGGCGGTAAGGTCAACCCACAGAGCCGGGATTCTTCATTTTGCCTTGACTTGGTTCGGTCGACCGGACCTAATTGACCTTGGTGCCGCGTATCGCGGGATCAGGTCAGTCTCAAACCTCTGGGAAACGGGCTTTATGTTCCAAGACCACCGAGTGGGCGTGAT
>JABMPG010000180.1 GCA_013203855.1 bacterium | reverse complement strand
GCGTGGGAAAGGGCATGTGGTGGCCGTCGGCGATGAAACTGGCCCAGAGACGGTCTTCTGCGAGTTGGGTCTGGACGTAGTTGTCGAGGCGGGGCAGCATCTGGTGGGAGCCGTTGCCGAGATGGGTGGACATGCGCGCGCCAGCTTCGATGGCCCGGTCGATCTCTTCGGCGGTTGCGTTTGTGTGACCGATAGCGACGCAGATGCTTTGACTGGCGGCCTGGCGGATCATCTCCAGGGCGCCTGGCCGCTCCGGCGCGATGGTGAGGATGCCGATTCGGCCGCCCGAGGCATCCTGAAGGCGACCCACGAGGTCAGGCATGTCGACGGGGGATAGGCAGTGGGCGAGGGGGTGGGCGCCCCGGGGGCCGTCCTCGGGTGAGATGCAGGGGCCTTCGATGTGCAGGCGAGGAAATGCGGTTTCGAGTTGAGCATCCGACTCCACGAGCTCGGCATACTGTCGCGCGCGGGAGAGGATGTTCTCCACGGCGTCGGTGATGAGGGTAGGGAAGGCGGCGATCACGCCTCGGCGGCGCAGGGCGTCGCGGACTCGGTGCAGGTCGTTCGACGTCCAGCCCGCGGGGTTCGAGTTGAAGTCAAACCCCGCGTAGCCGTTCAGTTGAAGGTCGATCAGACCGGGGCCGGAATAGATCGAGGGCCTTTGCGAGGGCATGAGGAATTCCGTTCTATCTCTCGGACTCGATGCGATGGTCTTTCTCAAGACGGGCGGCGGCGGCTTGGTCGAGGAACAGCAGGCAGTCGTCGTGGTTTTGCAGGATGGAGGCCGGGGCCTTAGGGGTAACGGGGCCTTCGACCGTCTTCTTCACCGCATCGGCTTTGCGCTCGTCGGGGACGGTGCAGATGATGCTGCTGGACTTCATGATCTGTTTGATGGACATGGAAATCGCCTGTTTCGGCACGTCGTCGAAGGTCGGGAACCATCCCTCGCCGAGTTGCTGTTTGCGGCACGCCTCGTCAAGGTCGACGATGATGTAGGGGGTTTCGGTGTCAAAATCGGCGGGAGGATCGTTGAAGGCAAGATGGCCGTTTTCGCCGATGCCGACGAAGGCAACGTCGATCTGTGCCTTCGATATCAGATCGTTGAGACGCGCGCATTCGGCCTCGGGGTTCTTCGCTGCGTCGATGTAGTGGAAGTTGCGGATCGGCTTGGGAAGGCGGTCGACAAAGCGCTCCTTGAGATACTTGCGGAATGAAGCGGGATGGCTTATGTCCATGCCGATGTATTCGTCGAGGTGGAAGGCCGTCACGCGGGACCAGTCGATATCTTCGAGGATGAGGTTAGAGAGCATTTCGAATTGGGAAGCGCCCGTAGCCACGATGATCCAGGCTTCTCCGTTTTTTTCGAGGGCCTTCCGCATTCGCTCGCCGCCTGCCTGAGCGGCCCGACGTCCCATCGATTCCTTCTCCAGACTGGTGATGGCTTGCATTTTAGCTCCCTTTCCGCGAAGATATCTCTCGGGGTGGGCGTCGGCACGGCTGTTGCCCAGTACAGGAGAGGATTCACCGGCGGCCCGCGCTAGTCTTCAGACCTTAAACGGCCTTCCCGAAACATCAAGGAAAATCCCGCCGGTTTCAGAATAAAATGCCTGAGTTGTCCTGGCTTCCTTTTGGCGTAGGTTTGGTTTTGTGCATCGCGGCGGTGTGGGTGTTCTTTCTTATCTACAATGTGATCGTGTGCAGTCTGCCCCGGATGTGGATCAAGGGCTGGATCAAGCGCGCGGGCATGGGCTTTTGCCTCGTGCTGCCGCTCGTCCTGGTGATTTTCCACGGCGAGCCCTGGCTCCGGCCTGTCCTGACGCTCGAACGGTTCCACTGGATCCATGGAGCGCTTGTGGGCGTTCTCGGGGTCGCCGCCGTTGGTCAAGCCCTGATAACTTTCCGTCTCTGCCGTTGCCCGAGGGTTGCGGCGATCCGGTCCAATCACACCTGGCGGGCGCCCTTCCAGGCCGCGCTCCGGGACTTCGATGTTCTGCGCGACCGGAAGTTCATCCGTCAGCCCCGGGCGGGAACGGTTCCTGAAGCCGACGCCGAGCCGGTGCCGCACTATCGCCACCAGATCCTGCCCGTCAAGTCTCACACGGGCAAGTTGAGGCTGACCCTCAGCCCGCCCCTGAAGTGGATCAATCAGGCCTACGACCTGCGGGTTCATCATTTTGTTCTGGCTCTGCCGCAGCTGCCGCCCGCCTTCGACGGCCTGAAGGTTCTCCATCTCACCGATGGCCATTACGGCGAGGTGCTGTCGCCGAAGTTTCACCGCCACGTTCTTGAGCAGGGGATGGCCCTCGAGCCGGACCTGATCGCGCTGACCGGTGATTTCGTCGCGGGGGATCATCTCTATCGGCAGGCGATCGATGCGTTGAAGGAGCTGAAGGCGCCGCTCGGGGTCTGGGCCGTGCGGGGGAATCATGATTTCTACAGCGAGCCGCAGATTGTGAAGTACTGGCTGGAACAGGCCGGAATCCAGGTCCTCACGAATCGGCACGTGGATCTCGAGCGTGATGGGCAGGTTTTTCGCCTGGTCGGGATCGAGCATCCCTATGTGAGGCTTCGGGACTGGACGCCGGCGGTCGGGGAACCGGTCGCGCCCGGTTCCCCTTTCCGCTTGGTGCTGGCCCATACGCCGGACGTCGTCTATCGCCTCTCTCGTCTCGGGGCGGATCTCGTGATGTGCGGCCACACCCACGGCGGCCAGTTCCGTCTGCCCCTGATCGGGCCCGTGGTCTATCCGTCCCTTTACGGTCGCCGTTTCGACCGCGGCTTCCGCCAGATCGGCCCGACGCTTCTCTATGCCAGCAATGGTTACGGGCTCCACACGTTTCCTCTCAGGCTGAATTGCCCGCCTGAGGTGACGTTGTTCGAGCTGAGGCGGGGCTCTCAGACCTAAGCGATCCGGAACGTCAGTAAACAAGTCCCCGGAAATCTGGGACGGTGTGGAAGGTGATCAGGTTTCCGGCGTGGGCGGTTTTGGCGCGTTTGGACCGTGGCTTCCGCCAGGTCGTGTTTTGCTATCGAACCGCTACGAGTTCGAGCTGGGGGAAACTCACCTGCCCATCTCGACTTTGCGGAGGTTCTGGGCGTGTCGTTCGCCTACAAACATCCTCCCTTGCCATTTGGCTCCTGTTTCCGGATAATCGACGTGGGAAAAATCAGCGGATTCGGCCCTGAATCGAATTGAGCCGGGGATTGAGAGTCATGCCATTCGAGCAAAGTGAGATCGTCTGCCTTGTCTTGGCGCTGATTTTCCTGGCGCCGCTTGTGCTGCTGTTCCGAACCGTTCGCGCCCCCCATGTTCGTGTCCTGTTCCTCGCCATGCTCTTTGCTGTGGGAGCGACCATATTCACGGTGGCCGAGAACCTCTATCTGCCCTCCGTCTTTAACCTCCTCGAACACATTTGCTACGCCCTGTCTTCCGCAACCTTCGCCATCGGGTGCTGGTCCCTCCACGCGCACGTGGGGAAAACACAAGGGGAACCGGAATGAGCCCCGTTCTGTTTCTCGACATCTTCTCGGCCTTGGCCGTTCTGGCCGGATTTCTTGCCGCCATCCAGATGGACAGGAAACAGATCGGCCTGCCCGCCCGGCTCCTGATCTTCATCCCGCTCAGCCTGTACATGATCGTAAATCTCTCCAACATTCTGGAGAACGCCGGCGTCACCGCCGCCCTGGACGCCTACGAGGACTATGCCGAAATCCTCTTCTTCCCCTTCACGCTGTTGTTCATCTATGCGGCCTGGACCCACTACGAGCTTAACCTGCGCCGGAATGCCGAGACCACTCTTTCCGAGAGCCGCCGCGTTCTCTTCACCCTCATGGAGAATCTCCCCGGCATGGCCTATCGCTGCCACTGCGACAAAGACTACACGATGACGTTCGTCAGCCGGGGTTGCCTGGAACTGACCGGGTATGAGCCCAAGGACCTCACCTATAGCTTCAAGGCGGCCTACGGGGATCTGATTGTTCCCGAAGACCGCGACCGGGTCTGGCAAGGCGTGCGCGAGGGGGTGGAAAGCAACCGGCCTTTCAGGCTGCAGTATAGAATCCGCACTGCCAGCGGCGACGAAAAATGGGTCTGGGAGCAGGGGGTCGGCGTCTTCGACCTCAAAGGTGAGCTCCTCTCCCTGGAAGGCTTCATCACCGACGTCACCGAACGAGTCCACGCGGAACAGGACCTTGCCCGCCACCAGGAGCACCTGGAGACTCTTGTCCGAGAACGAACGGTTGACCTGCGCGCCACCCAGACACGCCTGGAAGCCTCTCTCGCGAAGTTAGAAGAAGATGAAGAGGCAGGGAAACTTATCCAGTTCAAGCTGCTGCCCAAGCGTCTCAGCGTGATCGGTAGATACGAATTCAACCGCCGCCTCCTGCCCTCCTTGTTCCTCAGTGGCGATTTCGTGGATTGCTTCGAAATCGACGCCCACCATCTCGGGTTCTACATCGCCGATGTTTCCGGACACGGCGTCTCGTCCGCCTTCGTGACGGTCCTGCTCAAAAGTTTCTTCGGAAACGCGCTCGAAAACTTCCAGGGCCGCAACGATATCACCATTCTCGAGCCGGGCGTTCTCCTGCAGAAGCTGAACAGCGAATTGCGTCGCGACGATCTTGGCAAACACATCACCATCTTCTATGGAGTCCTCCAGACAACCACGAACACCCTTGTCTTCTCTAACGCCGGACACTTCCCCTTCCCCATTCTCTGGCACAACGGCGCCTCGGAAGTCCTCAGAAGCCGATCCTGCCCCGTTGGAATGTTTGACGCTTCCCGCTATGAGCGAGTCGAGAGGAGGCTCCCCGAAGAATTCGTCCTGCTTCTCTTCTCCGATGGCATCCTGGAAGTGCTTCCCGGCGAAGATCTACAGGCAAAGCTTGAGGTTCTAAAAGAACAGGGAAAGAACCGCGACTTCGATCTCGATACGATTCTCGAGAATCTCGGTCTGGACCAGGAACAGTCTTTTCCCGACGATATCACCTTCCTTTCCGTGCGAAGGAGGAAGAGCAATGGCCGAAGGCAAGATTCTATTCACCACGAAACATGACATCTGGTTCCTGAAATTGATTGGCGACCTCCGCTATTCATTGGGACCTGCGTTCGACGCTCTTATCGATCGTCTCCACGATGAGGAGAATCTGAAGAACGTTCTCATCGACCTCACCGAGGCCGTTAGCATCGACAGCACCAACTTCGGGCTCCTCGCCCGGATCGCCCGCATGACCTGGAATCGGTCCAAGCGCAGGCCCGTTCTCATCTCGACCAATTCCGATATCAACATGCTTCTGGAAAGTATGGGATTCGATCAGGCCTTCGAACTGGTCGATGACCCGCAGGGGATGGAGGAAAGCCTGGATCAGATTCCCTCCGTCGATGCTTCCCGCGATGAAAAGGCCGGCCTGATGCTCCGCGCCCACCAAGAGCTCATCCGGCTCGATGAGAAAAACCGCGATGTGTTTCAGAACGTGGTGGACCTCTTGGAGAAAGGCATCAGCAAGAAGAAGAGGTAGACTTCCTCGCCTTCGCGGCTTTTGAGACCAGGTTCTCGAGGGAATTCGCGAAATCAACCGCCGTGACCGACCAATCGTACCGGTCCCTCGCCAGCGCTTTCCCGTTTTTCGATAGAGCATCCCGCAACGATTCATCCCGAAGCAAGCGGCCCAGTTGCTTGTGAAATCCATCCAGCGGACAGAGAATCCCCTGGACTCCGTTCTCCACCGCGACGCCGCGCGCGCCCACGGGAGTGGAAAGCACCGCCGTCCCTGCGGCGAGATAATCCAGAATTTTCAGGCTGACCCCCGACCCGGCGGTCAGAGGATTGAGCGCAACATCCGCCATCGCCAGAAGCCGGTTCTTCGTCGCCTCGTCAGGGCTATGGAAAAAGAGGGCGTTCCTCGGCCGCACCCGGCGGTCCAGCATCCAGCACACGCTTCCCAGAATCAGAAACAGCGTTTCCGGGAAAGCTGGCGCCAGACGCTCGAGAATGAACAGCGTGGCCTCCAGGTTGGGCGGGTGACCGCTGCCCAGAAACACCGCGACAGGAACCCCTTCGAGACCGGCCAGTCTTTTGAGTTCCTCACGTGACGCCCCGGCAACATCGCGTTCATGCGCCCCGCAATCCACCCCGTTCGGCGCCAGAATCAGCGACCCCGACATTGCGTTGGGAAACAGTTCCTGAAAACGCCGCGCATTTTCACTGGAACAGGCGCTGACAATTCGCGCTATCCGCACGGCCTCTTCCTCACATCCCTTGACGCGTCTTTTCCCCCATCGCGCCCAGAAACCGTTTCCGTAGAGATCCCCTTTCAGGTCGGTCTCCACATTAAGACTCTCATACACGATCGGCAGTTCGTTCCCCCGAGCCAGGGGCGCCAGGTAAGGATGAGTCAACACCACTGTCTGCGCGAAGCGACTCTCGCGGCGAAAAACCTCGCGAAGGGATGTGTCGAACCGGCATGTCAGCCACGCCGCCAGATCGTCTGCCCCCACGCCGATCAAGCCGTACAGCGCCTTCCTAAGAAAGCGCTTGAGCGCGTTCTCCGGAATCTGAATCTCCTCCACACCCGGCGCGGGAACGTGCCGTCCGTGCTCCTGCGCGGGCGTCTGTGTCAGAATCGTCACGTGAAAACGTCGGGCAACCTGCCGGTAGTGCTGGACGATCCGAACGCTGCCCCCGCTTCTCGCGGGCGTCACCGGAAAATCATTCAGAACGAGCACCCGCCGCGTTGTTTTGTGAAGCAGAATCTCAGCGGCGGAATCCGAAATGCTCCGCCAGTCGTAACGCCCCTCGGCCATCGCCCGGGCCGATTTTCCCAGGTCGAGCTTTCGCGCTTCATCCGGAAGGAGGTCGTTCAGAGAAGCCGCGAAATCCTCCGCCTCCCGCACCAGAAAAGCCGTCCCCGCGCCATCCAGCCCCCGAGCCCCGACCGGGGTGGACAAGACCGGCAGCCGCGCTGAAAAGAATTCCAGCATTTTCAGATTTGTGCCCGAGCCGCCGGACATCGGATTCACGGCCACGCTCGCCGCTTGAAGAAGGTCTGCCTTCTGCTCCTCTTCAAACCGGCCGAGAAGAGTCACGTTTTCAGAAAAGGGCTCCCGCCCCAGCGCGTCGCAGACCGACCCCGCCAACACGAAATTCACCTCTGGACAAGCCGGCGCGACACGGTTCATCAGAAATCGTGCCGCCTCCTGATTCGGCGCGTGGGCGCTGCCTAGAAAGAGGGCCACCGGCCGGTCTAGCCTGAGCCCGATCCTTGCCCGAGCCTTTTCGCGTGAGGTCAAGTCGGAGCGGACCGGAAGCACTCGGTCGGTCTCCACGCCATTGGGTACAATATAGATCTTCGTCGGGTCGACATCGTATAGCCGTGTCATGGTGGTCGCGTCTTCGCGGCTGCACGCGAACACGACATCGGCCTGGCGGCAGAGGTTGCGTTGGTGACGGCCGATCCAGGCCGCGAACATCTTTCCCTGAGGCCCCCGCAGCACCTCCCGTTGCATCAGGCCCTCGACATTGTAAGCGTTATGCACGATTAGCGGCCGACGCCCGATCCCTTTCAGAAAAGGGCTCAACGGAAATGGAAACTCGAAAATGACCACACGACTCGAAGCGATGGACTCCCGCGCCGCGCGCAGAAAATCGCGGTGAAAACGCGCCCCCAAGCTCACCACCAGGCCCGAGCACTCCTCCTGCCGAAAAATGTGATTCATCACGCGATATAGCCGGACATGCGTTCGGTTCTGAGGAAACCGGCGCTCCGTGCAGTTCGGCCCGTGATGGACCTCTTCCGTCTCGGCCTCGGGAAAAGTCGGGCTGAACATCCGAACCCGAAAGCCCCGTTCCGAAAGTCCCCGGCAGAGATGGTAATACCGCATCTCGCCGCCGGACCGGGGCGGGGTGAAGGCGGGAAAGAAATTCACAACCGTCAGGTCCAGGAGATCCTCGGTCGCCGAGGCGTTCATGGGGTCTGTTCCAGAGGCTTGCGCGCCAGAAGATAGTAATCCTGGGGGCCGTAAAGTGTTTCGTTCAGCCGGCGGAGATTCTCGCGCTGATTGTCGTCACCGGCTTCGCGCAGGCGTTCATGCTCCGACACGGGATGAACGAGATTGGTCTCGACGTGCTCGAACCCGGCGCATTCGCAGGCGAAGCGCAACGCCTCTGGCGCCAGAAAGGAGACGTGCGTTGGATCGAGGTGAAACCAGCGGTAAGCGGCGAAAACGGCGGGATTGAGCGTCTCGAAAAGGGCCACGCCTCCAGGCGCGAGTTTGCGCGACGCCAGGTGCAGAAAGGCCGCGGTCCGGGCTCTGGTCCAATGCTCCACAACCTGAAACGCCGTTATTGCACCCAGACTGCCGTCTCCCATTTTCTTTAGAAACCCGAAGGCGTCCTCCACCGCAATATCCAGCCCCGCTTCGACTCCGACCTGCGCTGACG
>JABMPG010000179.1 GCA_013203855.1 bacterium | reverse complement strand
GAAGGCGTCGAGGGAGGCGAGGCGATGGAGGGCGAAGGGGGAGGCGAAGGCATCGTCGGGGCGTTTGCTTTGGCGAAGCATCTGGCGGAGTGGGGAGTTTTGATAGTGCGCGTTGAGGTATTCAAGGCGCAGGCGGGCTTTTCCAAGAGGTTCGGGCATCAGGGAGTTTTTCCGTTCGCGCAGAGAATCGAGACAGATGTTTGCTGTCAGCGCGCCCCCGGCGGTGGCCATCAGGTTTTTGCCCAGGCCGAAGGAGAAGACGGCCATGTCGGCGTCGGCGCCCCACGCGCGGTTGTCGGTGTGTCCTCCTAGTGCCTGGCAGACGTCCTCGATCACGACTGCTCCGGTCTGGCAGGCGAGTTCGCGTATGACGGGCAGGTCGTCGGCATAGCGCCCTCCGAGATGGGCGACGATGATGGCCAGTGTATTCGGCGAGAGTGCGGGGCGGACTGTTTCGAGAGTGAGGTTCAGGTCGGGGCCGATGTCTGCGAAAACGGGCGTCAGATTGCAGCGCAGCACCGGGTCGAGTACGCCGAAGCAGGAGTAGGTGGGGAGAATGACTTCGGACCGGTGGGGATTTCTTTCGCGCAGGGTCTCCAGAGCGAGTTGGAGTGCGGCGCGGCCGCTGCTCAGTCCGGTTACAAGGCCGTCCGTTCCCAGCAGGCGGGCCAGGGCTTCCTCGGCTTCAGCGATCACCGTATTCGGTGCGGCAACTGCTTTGAGGCGACGTTCGCTCTTGCTCCAATAGGGCTTGAGGAAAGGAATCCAGTGGCCTCGTAAGGCAAGCCCGATTTCGTGAAGTCGGCGGCGGAGACCGTGCGTTTGGTAACGTTTGCGCGCCAGGGCAAGGGGAGAGAGAACGAGTGCCGCGAGGCGGGGATGGCCCGATTCCGAGAGTCGTCCGTGGGTTCTGTCGATGAGGTGTTTCAATCGGTTCTTCAAGGTTTTCAGGCGCTGCCCTTCTCGAAGATGGCGGCGAGGCGCGTGGCGGTTACGGGGATGAGATAGCCCAGCCAGAGGGCGAGGCGGTGGGGCAGCCGGGGGGCGTCGGCGGCGTAGGTGAATATTCGCACCGGGCGCAGGCCGGCCCTGAGGCCCAGTTCGAGGAGGCTGGCTGGGGTGAATTCGCGCCGGTGCATGGGATCTTCCAATTCGATCGTTTTTCCATATCTCAGGCGTTTCCGGTTGTAGGGTCGCATGAGGTGAACCGTGAAGACGGCGATGCGGCCCCTGGGCTTGCAGAGGGTGGCGCATTGGCGGAGGAACCATTCGGCGTTCTCGACGTGTTCGATGACTTGGAAGCTTGTCACGAGGTCGGCGGGTTCTGGGGGCTGCCAGTTCCCGAGTTCCGCCACCTGGTGATCGACCTTGGGATGGGCGAAGTGTTGCTTGGCCCGGGCGATGGACTGGGTGGAATAGTCGATGGCGTGGATGTGTTCGACGAAGGGAGCGCGGGCCATTTCGGCGGCGTGGAAGCCGCAGCCGCAGCCGATGTCGGCGATCACGCGGGGCCGGGTGGCAGCGAAGAGGCGGCGGATCTCGAAGCGGCGTGTGGCGTCCCACTGGGGAGAGGCATAGGTTTCCCAGTCGCGTGTGATGAGTTGGTCGAACATTTCGCGTTGGTCGCTTTGGTACTTGTCGAATTCATCCTGAACGGGCATGGGTCAACTCCGACGTCGGCAGACGAAGAGGTGTCGAAAGGCGAATCGGGAGAGGCCGGGGATTCGGCACAGCCATTCGTCGATCATCCGGCCGGCGATGGGTTGGCTCATGAGACGCCGCGCTCTTTCGCCGAGGAGAGGCCTGAGCCAGTGCGGGCGATTTCCCCAGAGTGGCAGGATCTGGAAGGCGTGGTGTTCTTCGATCTCGAGGCCGGCTAGCGTCAACATCCGTTTCATTTCGCCTATCGGAATGTGGCAGGGCGCGGCCGTTTCGGGATGGGCGCGCGCAACCAGGGTGTTCAGACTGCTCCGGTTTCCCATTTCAAGAATGGCGATTCCGCCGGGCTCAAGAATCCGGGAGATCTCGTGTGTCACTTGGCGGATTCGGGGGATGTAGTAGAGGGAAGCGAGACAGTACACGGCTTCGAAGGTGGCGGTTCGGAAGGGGAGGGCGCGGGCGTTGGCGCAGAGGAATGCAAGAGGATCGGCTGGGGTGATTTTTTCGTGGGCTTTCTTGAGAAAGGGGATTGAGAAATCGGCTCCGCAACCGAAGGGGATTTCCCTGGCGTTCTCGAAGAGACGGTCCGCCGTGGCGCAGCAGAGGTCCAAAACGCGTCTGTTCGCGATGTGTTTGCGGACGAGTTGGGACTTTACTTTGTCGAGTCGCTCGAAATAGCCGCCTCGGGCATCGCGGCGCATGATGGAATCTGGGCGATAGAACCCGCCCGTGTACTTGCGGCGGGTTTCCTGTTCAAGGTTTTGTGCGGCGTGTGTGTTCACCGGAGTGCCCCATTTTCACGTTTTCGCGGTCCAGAGTTTGGACAGGGCCGTACTATAGCAGAAGGAGAATGGGGGGAGAATCGTTTCCGGTCAACACTGCAACACTTTTGGTGTGGGGAGTACGGCAGAAATGCGGGTTTTGGACGATTTCTTGGCGAAATCGTTGGGGGGAATATCAGGTGCTTTGAGGTGGTGGTGGAGGGCGCACTGCCGGGGGGCGCGGGAAACGGGAGGGGACAAGGGGGGAATGGGACAAGTCTTTTTCTCGGGCAGCAGACCTGAAACTAGGCTGCTGCGGGCGGATTTGAGGTTGTGTCGCTCTTGTGGGGTGGCCAGAATGTAAGGAGACTTGACAGGGTCGCCGTGTCCTGTGCCACCCGAACTGAGAAGGGACGAAAAATGGCTGGAATCTTGCTGAAAGAGAACATTATTGCGCGGCCGGGATTCAACCGGTGGCGAGTGCCTCCGGCTTCCGTGGCGATTCATTTGTGCATCGGCTCGGTCTATGCGTGGAGTGTTTTCAACCCGGTTTTGTCCAAGTTGGATGGGGTTGTGACGAGCAGTCCGGCTGACTGGAATCTGGAAGCGATCGGTCGGATCTTTTCGGTCGCTATTGTTTTCCTTGGGCTTTCCGCCTTTGTGGCTGGGAAGTGGCTGGAGAAGGTCGGCCCGCGCATGGTGGGTGTGGTGGCGGCCTGCTGCTGGGGCGGCGGGTTTCTTGTCGGTGGTCTGGGGATTGTTCTGCATCAACTGTGGCTTCTGTATCTGGGCTACGGGGTGATTGGCGGTTGTGGCCTGGGGCTGGGTTACGTTTCACCGGTGAGTACGCTTATCCGATGGTTTCCGGACCGGCGAGGTATGGCGACGGGTATGGCGATCATGGGATTCGGCGGTGGGGCCATGATTGGCGCGCCGCTGAATGAGTTTCTGGTCCGGCAGTTCTACGAGGCGCCTCAGTATCTTGGTCAGGTCGCGGACGTTAATCTGATCACGCAGGAGGGGGCGCGTTTCGCGAATGTCGCGGGTCAGCTTCGGGAGGTGGTTGTCGTCGGGCCGAATGACGTGGCGAGTATGATTGTGGAGGGAGCGCAGGGCGTTTATGTGGCGGGGACGGGAAGCACGGGGGCGGCGGGGGCATTTTTCAGCCTTGGGGCGATCTATTTCATCATTATGATTATGGCTGCATTCGCCTATCGTGTGCCTGCGCCGGGATGGGTGCCGCGCGGGTGGAATCCGGAGCCGGACAAGGGCGGGAAGAAGATGATCACCCGCAATCATGTGCATATCGATCATGTGCTTCGTATTCCGCAGTTCTGGTTGTTGTGGATCGTTCTTTGTTTCAATGTGACGGCGGGTATCGGGGTGATCGGGGTGGCGAAGACGATGATTTCGGAGATTTTCGGTTCGAGCCTGCCGAGTATCGTCGATGGGGCGTTCGCGGCCACCTATGTGGTGATGATCAGCGTTTTCAATATGGTGGGGCGGTTTGTCTGGTCCAGCGCGTCGGATCGGGTGGGACGCAAGAACACGTATCATATCTTTTTCATTGTGGGGATCCTTCTGTATTTGTCGATTCCTTTTTCGGCCCATCAGGTGAGCGTTTCGCCGTCGGTGACCTGGCTGGTGTTGTTC
>JABMPG010000178.1 GCA_013203855.1 bacterium | reverse complement strand
GTTGAAGACCGGCGTGCCGTCCGTCTCGTAGCCGCCGATGAAGACGGTGGTAGAGGTCTCGTTGTAGTTCCGCCGGCTCTCGAACTTGACGTCGGTGAAGGCGAGAAAGGCACCCAGCAGGCCCTTCGCCTCCTCCCTGTCGATCCGTCCGGCTTTTAGATCGGCTTCGTAGTACGGTCCCAGCATCCGATCCATGTGGCCGAAGGTGCTGATGCCGATCCCCTCGATGGAGCCGAGGATCTCGCGGATGAACAGGAGGGTGTTGAGCGCTTCGAAGAAGGTCTGCGGTGGCTCGGCCGGCGTGCGACGTGCGGCTGTCGCGATCCGTTCATATCGGCGGCGCACGAGTTCATCTGTTTCGTTTTGGAGCATCTCCTCGGCGCGGGCGGCGAAGCGGTTGGCAATGGCGATGAGGGAGCGCAGGCCGATGATGGAGCTCTCCAGAAAGGAGCGCTGGCGATCGTCCGTCGTTTGTTCCAATTGCGTCTGGGCATGGGTGATCAGTCCGTTGAGCCCCAGCTGGAGAATGTTGTCGTAGCCGGCGCAGTGGTGGTCCAGGTCGGTGTCGGTCCTGCCGTTGAAGCGCACGAAAGCGTCCCACGGCTGTTTCCAGGCGTGGCCGTCCTCGTTGTAGCGCGTTCCGAAGTCCGTATTCTTCATCCACGCTCCCACCCCTTCGAAGCCCCAGCGGGCCCGCCCGCGTCCGGCTTCGAGTTCGTAATAGAACGGGCAGTGGCGGAACAGATGCACGGCGCACTGCTCGGCGGCCGTTTCGTAGATCATCGCCTTGCGACGATACGAAGACCATTCCGGATGTTGTTCACTCGCTTCGTCCATGTGCCGATTGGCGGCGCTTATGTCAGTTGGATAGGTCGCGTAGAACTCGTCCAACTCGCGCTCGAATGCATCGCGCTCCTGCAGGAAATCCATGGAATTCTCCTTCACTCGGGTGACACCGATGTCCTATCAGAGACCCGCGGTCTCTTCCAACAGTTTCTCAAAACCGATCTTCTCTTCGACGATCTCGAAATTCCGGGGGAATAACCGCCGACACGCAGCCTTCACCCCGCTGAGGAAGGCGCGATTGCCCTTGCACAGCCGCACCAGGTCTTTCACTCCACCGGCCCTGAGGATCAGTGGGAAATACGCGTGCTCCACCCAGTTTTCCGGATTCGTCAGATCCATGCCGCGCAGGTCTCCGGCGAAGGGACCGATTTTTGTCTGCGAGCAGAGGAACGCCCACGCCACGAAGGAGACCAGAGCCATGTCGCGATCGGCCACGATGGTGAGATTTTTTAGTGACAGGCCGAATTCCACCTCCGCCAACCTGGCGGTCGTCACAATGTCCCCTGCCTGATGCATGTGGACTGTCCGGTTGAAAGAGGTGAACAGATAGCTCGCCTCGATCGCATCCCTGTAAGCGCCGACGGATTCGTCTCTATTCTGGCCGAACAGCAACGGCAACAGCACTCCATTGCCTTGGTCGATCCACTTCTGCACTTCTTTCGGTGGGCGTTTTGCGAACTGCTGCCACGCATTCGAATCCTTCCATCCGCGCAAAATCACAGCGCAGCGTTTCCCCCGCTTTGGAGGCACGAATCGGCAGGTCAAGCCGCTGTCTTCGGAGAACCGGCCATAGGCGATCACGTTCTGTCCCAATGTTCCCTGGCGATAGGCGTAACGCGGCGTCTGACTGCGAATCAGGATGTCTTTTTTGTCTGGGTACTCCAGATTGAGCGTGGAAGCTGCGTTGATCTCGGTATCGGGTTTCTGGTGCAGACTGGTCCATGCCTGGATCAGTTCTTGCGTCGAGTTCACCACCCGCTTCACTGGAGGTAGCGGCGTTTCGTGTACCAGGAGTTGCTCCGGTCGGGGGATCGGTTTTTCTGACTCTGGAATGCGTTTCTCTGTGAAGTCCCCGTCCATGAGCCAGCGCATCATCCATGCGTACACGTGTTCTCGCGACGCCTGATCATAGTTGTGTCGTTCGTCCTGGTAAAAAGAGTCGACCGCTTCCCCTTTCCCATAGAGACTATAGAGTTCCTGCAGGCTCGCCAATTCCCGCTCGCGCATGTGATGGGACCAGTCTCCCGTGCATCCGGTAATCAGCAACGGTCGCGGTGCGATCACTCCCGCGAAGTGGACGGTGCTGTAGCGAAGGTGCAACAAAGGAGCATTCTCGCACACGCATCCTCCCTGGAAGTGGCCCGAAAGCATCACCGCCGGAGCGGCGACCTTGACGCGGTCATCCACAGCCGCCAGATAATAGGTCTGCGTGCCTCCTCCGGATTCTCCTGTACAACCGACCCGTTGTGCATCTATATCATCCCGCGAGAGCAGATAGTCCAGTACCTTAATCGAATTGTTCAGCTGCAGTCCGAAGGAGCTCAGCCCCAGAACGTTGCAGATCGACTTTTCCGGTCCCCGGAGTAGCCCATTGTGCTCGATCTGCATCACGTCGTCTTCGTGCGCCGTCATCGACCACGCAAAGGCTGCAAAACCGAGAAGCGCCTGGTTCATGGCGCGGTGTGGCACCGATGCCACATCGAGAGGCCGGGTGCGCGAGTGCATCCCATGGCCGTGTGGGTTGAGGATCAGAGGCAGCTTTCCTTGCGGTTTCTTCGGTCGGTACAGGTTCCCCATCATGTAAAGTCCGGGCAGTGTCTCGATGCGGATGTTTTCCACCACGATCCCCTCGTGCT
>JABMPG010000177.1 GCA_013203855.1 bacterium | reverse complement strand
GCCCGAACAGGACCGCGGCATCTGGAACGCCAGGCTTTTCCCCGCGGCATTTGCGCCGGCATCCTATCGGGACTTTCTCTGGATGTTCGATCTGAGCCACGCGAAGGAGCCGGAGAAGAAACACTGGCTCGAGGCGGATCGCTACAGCTTCAGCGAGATGGCCGTGTTGGCCGATCAGAAGGCGTTTCACCGGCGACGCATGCAGATCCGAGCCACCAACATCCGCCGGGCCCTCCGCCGAATGTTTCGCCGGGACAGCGGCTTCTCGGCCGCCGAACTGGCCCATGTTCTGCGGGAGACCGACGATCCCTCGGGCTGGGCTGCCGATCTCCTTGCCGAGGCCCACTGGTATGAGGGGCAGGAGTCCAACGGTGGTGACCTTGAGCCTCTGACGCTCTCCCGCATTCTCCACAGCCTGGGCACGGCTATTCTCGAACTGGCGGGCAAAACTCAGACGCCTCTCTCCGCCCTGTTCCCCGGTCTCCACGAAAACCTTTCCGACGCCGACAGCGCCTGGCTGGAAGGTCTGGGCCTTTCGACCGACGATTCGCTGGCCGCATCGGACTGGGCCGAACGGGCTCGGGACACGGCCTTTCAAAACCTGCACCACACAGTCCTCCGACTTGAAGCCAGCCGGATGAAACCGCCCCACAGCGCCCTGCGCAGCGATGAGATCGTATGGGGCCGGGCGCCCGCCCGGCTCGACCTGGGCGGGGGATGGTCGGACACGCCTCCCTATACCCTCGAATTCGGCGGCAGCGTCATCAACGCCGCCGTCAATCTTAACGGCCAGCCCCCCATCCAGGCCTACGCGCGCGTGATCCGCGAGCCGGTGATCCGCGTGGGCTCCATCGACTTCGGGGGGCGCATCGAGATCTCGACCCTTGACCAGCTCCACTCCTACCACGAGGTGACGAGCGAGTTTTCCCTGGCGAAGGCGGCCTTCGTCCTGTGCGGTCTCTCTCCACGCACGGCGGACTGGCCCCGGGACGCTTCCCTCCAGGATATTCTCCAGGGATTTGGCGGCGGCCTCGAACTAACCACCCTCGCGGCCATTCCCGGGGGCAGCGGCCTCGGCACCTCCAGCATTCTCGGCGCGGTCATCCTGGCCGTGATCCAGCGCGTCATGGGACGGGTCCTTCCGGCCCAGGAACTCTTCCACGGGGTGCTCCGCCTCGAACAGGCTCTGGCGACCGGCGGCGGATGGCAGGACCAGATTGGCGGGGCGGTGGACGGCGTCAAGGTCATCCACACCGACGCCGGGCTGATTCCCCAGGCCAGCATTCACTATGTGCCGGGAGACGTGCTCGACCCCGTTCTGAACGACGGGCGGACTCTGCTCTACTACACGGGGATCACCCGCCTGGCCAAGAACATCCTCCAGCAGGTGGTGGGCCGCTATCTCGACCGCAACCGCTCCTCGATTGCCACCCTTCGCCAGATCCACGCCTCGCCGCCCCGGGTGGCCGACGCCATGTCCCGCAAGGATTACGAATCTTTCGGCGGCATGATCCAGGAGGCATGGGATCTGAAAAAGCAGCTCGACCCGGGCTCGACCAACGACCGGATCGAGACGCTGCTGGACCGGATGAGGCCCCACGTTCTCGGAACCAAACTGCTCGGCGCGGGGGGCGGCGGTTTTGTCCTCGTTCTGGCGAAAACGGTGGAGGATGCCCGCATTCTCCGGAAGAAACTGGAAGCCGAACCACCCAATGAGCGCGCGCGGTTTTTCGACTACAGCATCAGTCGCGAAGGACTTGTCGTCACGGTCTGCTGAAGGAAGCATGAAATGTATCTGAACTTCTATGGTATGGTCAAAGCCCCCTTCCACATCACGCCCGACCCGGCGTTTCTGTATTTCAGCGACAGCCACAAGGAAGCCCTCGCCTCGATCATATACGCCGTCGATCAGCGCAAAGGCTTCGTCGCCATCACCGGCGAAGTCGGCACGGGAAAGACCACGATCGTCCGGGCCTACCTTGAGAAATGCGATCGCAGCCGCACTAACCCGATCTACGTTTTCAACGCGAACCTCACCTTTCAGGAACTGATGAGAATCATGTTCCAGGAAATGGGCATCATCCCTCAAAGCCTCGAAGTCGCGGACATGGTCCAGCAGTTCCACCGCATTCTGATCGAAGACTACAAGGTCGGCCAGAACACCGTGCTGATCATCGACGAGGCGCAGAACACGCCTGTCGAGACCCTCGAGAACTTGCGGATGCTTTCGAACCTGGAAACCAACCAGGACAAGCTGATCCAGATCGTTCTCGTCGGGCAGCCCGAGCTCAACGAGAAACTGAACCGGCCCGAGCTGCGCCAGCTCAAACAGCGCATCGCCGTCCGTTCCATGATCCGACCCCTCACGACCAAGGAGAGCCAGGCCTATGTCGAGCACAGGCTGGCCCAGGTCGGTGCCCAGCGAAAAGACGTCTTCTCCACCGGCGCGGTCCAGCGCATGGCGAGCCATTCCGGGGGCGCGCCGCGCCTGCTCAACATCCTGGCCGACAACGCGCTGATCTCCGGCTATGCCCTGCAGAAGCGCCCTGTCGGCCGCGGGATCGTGCGGGAGGTTATTCGGGATTTCGCGCGAGACGAGGGGGGAGTCTCGAGACTGGGCGCGCGATGGCTGAAGGTCGCGGTCGCGGCCGTCGTTCTCATCGCGCTCGCCCTGGGCGTGTGGGCCATTGGAGACGAGGTGCGCGATGCCCTGGCCCGCAAATGGAGCGCGGTCGAATTCGCAAGCGATGTGGAATCCGCGGAGGATCCTTCGATGTCGGAGGCGGGGAGCGCTGAGGCGAGCGGGACGCGAGGCGTGGATACTCTGGCTGACTCGGGCGCCACGCCGGAACCGATCAGTCCCACGATGGACGACCGGGAGTCAACTGCGTCCCTGGCCTCTGAGCCGCAACCTGAGCCCACTCCCGCTCCGACTCCTGAGCCCACTCCCACCCCGACACCCGAACCG
>JABMPG010000176.1 GCA_013203855.1 bacterium | reverse complement strand
GCCCTGGCTCATGCAGCCCGTCGTGGTCGAATGCACCCTCTTTCTGGACCAGTATGAAAATCTGATCCGCGGCGTCGACTGGGAGGCTCCGAAGTGGCAGGCGTTCTTCGCCGAAGAGGCCGAGGTGCAGCGCTCCTTCCGTCCGGTCGAGATCGGCGGGCGGCGCTATCAGGCACTGACGATCAAACGATTCCTCCTCAGTCCCACCGGCGCGGGTCGGATCGAGATCCCCGCAAGCCAGGCCGTGTGCGGCATCCGGGTCCAGCGCCGTTCCTCCTTCGAAAATCGCTTCTTCGGACCCGGTTTCAACTCGCTTCTCGACGACCAGATCCCGATCCGCCTCCCCATCGCCGCCCGCACGATCGACGTGCGCCCCCTGCCCGTGGAGGGCCGCCCCGCATCCTTCCAGAACGCGGTTGGCCAGTTTTCCTTCGCGGCCTCTGTTGATCGAAAACAGATGACCACCGACGACATCCTGACCCTTTGTCTCGAAGTGGCGGGGGAAGGTTTTCTGGGTTCGCTGGACGACCCCGAGTTCCCGAAATGGAAGGATTGGCGCGAGGCGGGGAAGCAGGCGGAGACGACTCCCGGAAGCAGCTCCTTCAGCGGCAAGAAGACCTTCGAGATCCTCCTGCGGCCTGAGAAGTCAGGCGCCCTCACGATACCCGAAATTCGCTACGCCTGGTTCGACCCGGAGCAGGAGAGATACGTCGAGGAGATGGGCGGCCCTTTTGCCGTGGAGGTGACACCGGGAAAGGAGCACGAGCTGATCGTGGTCGGACCGGCTGGACAGGGGAGAGACGCCGCCTCGCCCCGATTCTTCGGCGAACAGATTGCCTACATCCATCCCGTTCTCCCGTCGGCAACCTCCTGGACGCCGCTGTACGAGCGCCCCTGGTTCTGGCCCCTTCAGACCATCCCCCTGCTGATCATCCTTTGCGGCCTCGCGATGCGTTTCTGGCGCCTATACATCGAAGACCATCAGGACGAACGCAGATGGCGGTCCGCCGGAAGCCGGGCCCGGAAGGAGCTTCGAGAGGCCGGCGCCTCCCTTCATAGAGGCCACACCGAGGAGTTCTACTCCGTATTAGGACAGGCCCTGCGCGATTATATCGCCGTGAAACTCGATCGCTCCGCGTCTGGCCTCACCCTTGAGGAAATAGCTCAAACCTGCCGGAACCGGGACGTTCCCGAAGAGAAGACGGCCACCTTCATCCGCCTTCTCGAGGAATGCGACCAGGCCCGCTATCTTTCCGTCAAGCCCGATCCGGCTCGGGCCCGGGAGGCGCTCGGGGAGGCGGCAAGATGGCTCAAGGAACTGGACCGTCACCTATGAGAAAACTCGTTCTCCTGCTTTCTTTCCTTTTTCTGTCGCTTGCCGCGGGCGTCTTGGCGGTTGCGCCCGACTTCGCGCTGAAGTGGGAGCAGGCATCGCAGGCCTATCGCGAGCAACGTTTTGATGAGGCGCGGATCACATACGAGCGCCTCGTTCAGGAAGGCATTCGAAACCCCCGGCTCTACTACAATCTCGGCAACACCTGGTTCCAACTCGGCGAGGAAGGGAAGGCCGCCTGGATGTACGAGAAAGCCCTGGCCCTGTCTCCCCGCCTTGAGGACGCCCGGAAAAACCTCCGTCTGGCCCGAGCGGGAACGCCGTCTCCAGAGAGCCACGCCTTCATTCTCTTCCAACCGATAGAAAGACTCGCTTCCCGATATACCGCTGGCGAGTGGGCCGCCGCACTCCTCATCCTCTCTTTTCCCGTCTCGATTCTCGCAGTCTTCTGGATCCTCAGCAGGCGACGGATCTTGCGTTGTCTGGCCATGTGGATGACCCTGGCGGGCGCGCTGGTCATGATCGTCACGGGTGCGGTCTTTGCCTCCCGCTATATCGAAACGGAATGGCGCGATTACGGCGTCGTGCTTCGCGCTGGCGCCGTCGTCCGGAACGCCCCGGCGTCCGCCGCTGAGGCCTATTACGAGGCCTCCGAAGGTGAGCGATACCTGATCACGGAATCGAACATGGCGGGCTGGTATCGCGTGAAGAATCCCGAGAGCGACGATACGCAGTGGTGCGTTTCGGAAGATTTGATACTAGTCGTCTAGCCGACCGCGGTCAGCCGTTGTTGACCGCGGTATGACGTACGCAGAGTGGAGGGTTAGATGCCTAAGACGATTACACCACCTTTCCAGCAATACAAGAACAGATGTATAGGATGCGTGTACCTTTACACGATTTGCGACCAACCCGTTCTCAGTGATGCAAAGACCCTCAGTGAACGTCAGAGAGAAGAAATTGATGTCGCTGATGAGAGTGGATTGAGCTGTCTCAGGTTTTATAGATGCTTGCGTGACCCGAGCGAGATTGCCAACGCCATTACGACGGTCAGTTG
>JABMPG010000175.1 GCA_013203855.1 bacterium | reverse complement strand
TCAATTGGCAGAGCACCGGTCTCCAAAACCGGGGGTTGGGGGTTCGATTCCCTCCTGGTCTGCCACTCGGGTGTTGTTCGTTCTCGCAAGGGAGCTGAGGTTGTTTCGTTATGGCGCGGGTTCCGGCCGATGCAGGCAGGGCTCGCGTCTCATTCCGCAGGCAGGACATATCCTTACATGCAGATCAAACACATCATACTTCTTGTGCTCCTTTCTCTGATCGTGGTTCTCGTGACCACGTTCTGGAAGAAACTCCAATCCGGCTGGCAGGGGTTGCAGCGTTTTCTTCGCGAGGTCCGCGTGGAAATGCAGAAGGTTACGTGGCCTTCGCGCAACGAGGTGATCGGTTCAACGGTCGTGGTTCTCACGGCGGTGGTTGTTCTTACGGCGGTGATCGCCCTCTGGGACCAGGTTCTTTCCTGGGTCTTGCAGTCGATTCTGCCTGGCGGGGGGGCTTGAGGTCATGGCTAAGGCTTGGTACGCGGTTCAGACATATTCAGGTTTCGAGCAGAAGGTGAAGACGAATATCGAGCATCTGGCCACGCTCGAGGGTTTTCGCGACGAGGTGGCCGAGGTGATCATCCCGCAGGAGACCTTTATGGAGATCAAGGGCGGGAAGAAGCGCACGACCACGCGCAATCTGATGCCCGGGTACATTCTGGTCCATATCGAGCCCGATGAGAAGGTTTTCGATCTGGTCAAGAAAATCAACGGGGTTTCCGGTTTTGTCGGCGACGGGGAAAACGCGATTGCTCTGACCCAGGCGGAGATGGACAATCTGCTCCGGGTTTCGGAGGAGAAGGCGGAGAAGCCGAAGGCGGAGATTCGTTTTCAAAAGGGCGAACAGGTCAAGGTCATCGAAGGTCCGTTCGCCAATTTTGTCGGCACGGTCGAGGATATCGACCCGGAAAAGAACAAGTTGAAAGTGCTGGTTTCGATTTTCGGACGGCCGACGGCGGTGGAGTTGAACGTCTTGCAGGTCGAGGCCACCTCTTAGAGGTGAATTCGCCGGGAGGCTTGGGGTTTTCCGGTTGTTTGTACATTTTCTGGCGCGCCGCACGGAGGCGTCCAGCCGAACCAGGAGCAGGAAATGGCTAAGAAGGAAATCGCAAAAGTTAAACTCCAGGTGCCTGCCGGTCAGGCCAACCCCGCCCCCCCCGTTGGGCCGGCGCTGGGTCAGCACGGCGTGAACATCATGGACTTCTGCAAGTCGTTCAACGCCAAGACCAAGGAGCAGACGCCGGGGCTTATCATTCCGGTGGAGATCACGGTCTACCACGACCGGACGTTCTCGTTCATCACCAAGACTCCTCCGGCGGCGGTTCTTCTGAAGATTTCGGCCGGTCTGGCCAAGGGCTCGCCGAACCCCCGGACGGAGAAGGTGGCGAAGGTGACCCGCGCCCAGTTGCGGCAGATCGCCGAGCAGAAGTTCGAGGATCTGAATGCCAACGATGTGGAAGCGGCCATGAAAATCGTCGCGGGCACGGCCCGGAGCATGGGCATCATGGTCGAAGGCTGAGATCGGTTTTTCGAAAGGATCGGTTTCGGCCGTTTCCTTTACGATATCGGGACGGCTGGGCCGTTTCCGTCATACCCCAGTGGGAGACCGGTCCTAAGTCCGGTCGCCTGAACCACGGAGGCAACAGATGAAGCAAGGCAAGAAATTCAAGGCCGCAGCGGCCCTGGTGGATCGCGAACAGCGCTATACACTGGTCGAGGCCGTCGATCTGGTCCGCAAGACCCAATTTGCGAAGTTTGACGAAACACTTGAAGTACATGTGCGTCTGGGAGTTAATCCCCGCGCGGCTGACCAGCAGGTGCGCGGCACGGTGGCTCTTCCCCACGGCACGGGCAAGGAAGTTCGCGTGGTGGTTTTCGCCCAGGGCGAGCATGCTGTGGCCGCCCGTGACGCGGGCGCGGATGTGGTGGGCGGGTCGGACCTGGCCGACCGGATTCAGGGCGGCTGGCTGGATTTCGAGGCGGTAGTTGCCACGCCGGACATGATGCGGGACGTGGGAAAGTTGGGGAAGGTTCTTGGTCCCCGCGGTCTGATGCCAAACCCGAAGACGGGCACGGTGACTTTCAACGTGGCCGAAGCGGTGCGCAGTCTGAAGGCGGGACAGGTGGAGTTCCGTCTCGATCGTAATGCGATCGTCCATGCGGCGGTTGGCAAGATGAGTTTCAGCAATGAGCAGCTGGTGGACAATCTGGGCGCGTATCTGGACGCGGTTGCCAAGGCTCGTCCTTCGTCTGTCAAGGGCGTGTACATGCGTTCTGTGACGGTTTGCAGCACGATGAGTCCGGGGGTGAAGGTGACCTACGACCCAGTTGTCGCTCGATAAAGATTGAATATTGGAGGTTTATGCCGCTTGGAGCGGTTTGACATCTTATCTCGTACGTCAGAGACCGTAGGTCCCCGCGAGGGGATAATGCCGAATCGGCGCCTACCGAGACGGAACCGCGTCGCCGCGCTGCAGGCGCGGAAGGCGAGTGAACAGATTACACGGATGTTCTCCTGATTTCAGAAGAACATCCTGGCTGTCACTCTCCCTTCTTCGACGCAGTCTTCCGGACAACGCCATGGGGCGTCAATGGGCGGTTGGCTGAACACCCGGGTCTTGAGATCGCGTCGAGAGGAAAGGAGAGAAACGGATACCTATGGTACAGCCAGAGAAAATCCAAGTCGTTGAAGAGACAGCCGAACGGCTCAAGCGGTCGCAGTCGGTGGTCTTGGTTCTTTACAAAGGCCTGACCGTGGCGGAGATGCAGGATTTGCGTCGCCAGCTGCGGGAGAGCGGCAGCGAGTTGAAAGTTGTCAAGAACCGGTTGGCCAAGCGCGCGCTTCTGGACAGCGGGTGCGAGGCGCTGGATGAGGTTCTGAGCGGTCCGACCGCTATGGCCTTTGGATATAGCGACGCCACGGCGCCCGCGAAGATCTGCTCGAAGTTCGCCGTCACCCACGACGAGCTTCAGGTTCTGGGCGGGTTGCTGGACAAGCGCCGGATCGGTCTGGATAAAATCCAAGCCTTGGCGAAGCTGCCCAGCCGCGAGGAATTGCTCTCGCAGATGGCGAGCACGCTGATGGCGCCCGCGCGTCAGATGGCCACGGCACTCAAGCAGGCGATGTCCAAGGTGGTTTACGCCATGAAGGATCGGGCCAGCCAGCTAGAGCCGAGCTGATCTCGAGCGGCTTGGCCGCTCGCTCAATGGGGGCTTTGCCCCGGACAAACTATCGAACACACATTTCAAGGAGATAGAATAATCATGGCTGATCTGACACCACAGCAAGTGCTTGAAGCAGTGGATACATGGACGCTGCTTCAGATCAATGAGTTCGTGGAAGCTTTCTGCGAGAAGTACAATGTTTCCGCTTCGGCTCCCGTAGCTGCCGCGGTCGCCGCTCCCGGCGCCGCCGCCGTGGAAGAAGAGAAGACGGAGTTCACGGTGATGTTGACCGATGCGGGCGCGGAGAAGATCAAGGTGATCAAAGAGATCCGCACGATCAACCCGAGCCTGGGTCTGAAAGAAGCGAAGGCCGTGGCCGATTCGACGCCGTCGGAGCTGGCGAAGGACATTTCGAAGGACGAGGCGGCGGAGATCCAGAAGAAGATCGAAGCCGTGGGTGGCAAAGTCGAGATCAAGTAGTTGCCATCCGTTCTTCCCGAGTACCGCGTTCCGGGGGGAGCACATGCGTGCTCCCCACCGGATGTCGGCGTTTGAAGGACCCGGCAAATCGATGCCGCGTCCGGGGCCCTGCGATCCCATCCAATACGAGGTTAACCTTCCATGCCGTCTGTTTTGTCCAACCTCAATGTTCTTTCAAAAGAGAACAAAATCTACGACTTCAGCCGTATTGATACGGTGATGGATGTCCCCTATCTGTTGGAGACACAGAAGAAGTCGTACGAGGAGTTCCTGCAGAAGGATGTTCCCCCCAATGAACGGGGGAGCGTCGGTCTCCAGGAAGCCTTCAGCAGCGTTTTTCCCATCACGTCGCCTTCCACGCCTTCGACCCTGGAGTTCGTGGAGTACACCTTTGGCGTGCCGAAGTATTCCATCAAGGAATGCACGGAACGCGGCATGACCTACAGTGTTCCGCTGAAGGTCAAGTTGCAGCTGATCGTGCGCGAAGAAAACGAGGCGGGTGAGATCGAGATTCGCGACATCAAGGAGCAGGAAGCCTACATGGGGGAGATGCCCTTGATGACCGAACAGGGCACTTTCATCGTGAACGGGGCGGAGCGTGTGATCGTCTCCCAGCTGCATCGCTCCCCCGGCGTTTCCTTTTCCTCTTCCATCCATCCCAATGGCAAGACCACTTATTCGGCTCGTGTGATTCCCTATCGGGGCGCCTGGATCGAGTTTGAGATTGATATCACGAACGTGATGAACGTGATCGTGGACCGTCGCCGGAAGATCCCGGCCACATCGTTTCTGCGCATTCTGGGTTTGTCTACCGACCAGTCGATCGCGGGGGAGTTTTTCGACGTGGAGGCGATCGAGCTCGACGACTTCCGCAAGGGGGCGACGAAGCTCGCCGACCTGCCGAAGTTCGTGGGAGAGTCGATCGTTGAGGAGATCATGAACCCGAAGACGGGCAAGAAGCTTGCCTCTCCGGGGACGAAGGTGACGAAGAAGCTGATCGAGCAGTTCAAGCAGGCCGGGACGAAGAAAGTAGTCCTGACCGTGGCTGAAGAGTATAGGACAATTCTGGGCAGATTTCTGGCCGAGGATGTGGTTGACACCTCGACAGGCGAGATTCTGGGTGAATGCTTCGAGCCTATCACGACCGTTTTTCTGATGAAGTGCGCCGAAGCGAGCGTGAAGAAAACCCAGGTTCTGAAGGTCGAGCACGAGGATACGAACGTTGTCCTGAGCACTTTGAACAAGGACAAGTCCGCAAGTTATGAGGACGCGCTGATCGACTTCTTCAAGAAGATGCGCCCGGGCAATCCTATCAGCCTTCAGGCGGCCGGCCGGCTTGTCGATGAAATGTTCTTTAACGAGAAGCGCTATGACCTGGGTCTTGTGGGGCGTCACAAGATCAGCCATCGTTTCAGCGGTAACGGGAGCAAAGCGAAAACCGAAGGCCGCATCCTGACGTGCGAAGATGTGGTTCTGATCATGAAACACATGCTTCGACTGGCTTCGGAAGAGGCCGAGGTCGACGATATCGACCACCTCGGCAATCGCCGGGTCCGTTCGGTAGGCGAGCTGCTTCAGAACCAGATCCGGATGGCTCTGGCGGAAGTGGAGAAGACAGCGCGCGAGCGAATGGGCGTGATCGATCTTGAGAACATGCTGCCGCACAACCTGATCAACTCCAAGCCGGTGGATTCCTCCATCAAGGATTTCTTCGGTCGTTCCCAGCTCAGCCAATTCATGGACCAGACCAACCCCCTGTGCGAACTGACGCACAAGCGGCGTCTGTCAGCCTTGGGGCCGGGTGGTCTGAGCCGCGACCGGGCGGGTTTCGAGGTGCGCGACGTGCACCAC
>JABMPG010000018.1 GCA_013203855.1 bacterium | reverse complement strand
GCAGCGCCAGACCAAGCAAGAGACGATTCACAATTTCCCGATGCACGTTACCAGCCGTAAGACCGCGTCAGACGCAGATCTTCCTCCATGGGATCGTAGGCCTCGTCCGAACCCCGCTCCAGAAGCGGACCGCCCCGCGCTTCGGGCTTGCGAAAGTTATAGAACTGCCGCGCCACTTCCGCCGCAGCCAGTCCCAGCGTCGAACCGGACGACGGATCATACCGCTCATGAATCACCACCGGGTCCGTGGCGACCGGCTTCGTCGTCTTCAGAACCCGCACCAAGTCCAGCATACCCTCCTCGTTGCCCGGAACCTCTCGCAAAACCTCTCGCAGAACGCTCTCCTCGCACGCCCCCACGTCCGTCAGGCCGCACAACACCGTCTTCACCACTTCCTGCGGAGACCCTGTGTAGAGAAACTCCCCCGGCTCGGTCCGGCTGAACTCCTCCCAAAGAAGCTTGCGGACGTAAAAAAACCCCGCCGCATCATAGGAGCCCGAAACGGCCAGAGGCTGGGCCTGAAGCGCGCCCTTGATCTCGCTCAGGCGCGGCTCGCCCTCTCCCCGACCGATCGGAGACCGCCGGTTGGCGAAAAGAACGCCCCGATGAGTCACCGGACCGCCGGAATGACTGTCCGCCCGGTCCGTCCCCCCCCGCCGGCTCTGAAACAACACCCGGTACTGACTGCTCTCCCCCAGACGTTCCCGTACAACCCGCTCCTGCACATACACCATGGCCGGACAGAACAACAGATCGAACTCCGACTGAAGCATCCGCTGAAGCATATCCGGCGACGCATCGCACGGCCGCAGGGAAATATCCTGAACACCTGCCGCCCGCATCGCCCGCCGAAAATCCCCGTCTTCGAGCAAAGCCTGCTTCAGCTCCTGAAACCACTGCTGATCCACGACATTGTCTCCCGAAGGAGTCAGAAACCCGATCCGAAAAAAAGTCCGCCCCGGCTCGACCGCCGGAAGAACCGATGCCGGACGCCCCTCCCCCGACGGAACAGCCGGCTCCTCCAGCAGAGTCGCCGGATTCGGCAAAGGCAAAGATTGAGGCATCTTCTCTCCAACCCCCGAAGGCACAACCGGTACAGGAACGGCCGGAAGAACCGGACCGCCCCCCCTCTCGGGCAAAGCCACGCCCTGTGCCCAAGCCCGTTCACCCCCGGCAAACAAAGAAATCCCGAGAAATGTCAGGAGAAAAAGAGAAGCCACTGAAAGCCCAGTTTTCATCAATTTGAGCATAGGCAACAGCCAACGGGCAGGCAAGGGAAAAGGAGAGAAGGAACGTCCATCCCAACCTCCAGGTTCAGACACTCAAACCTCAGATCCCAAACACAACACTCCGAACCCTCCAACTTCCTTCGAAATCGTTGACAGTTCAGATCAGGGTCAGTACCATTTCCCCCCGGTACAGACTGGAAAATCCAGGATGGACCCGCCATACCAGGATGATGATGTCCAACAGATTTCGTCCCTACACTCTCCCCCTTCTCCTGGCCTTCGCGATACTCGTCGCCTATCTCTACCTGTCCCTCCAGAAGATCTCCCTTCAGGATCCCGACCGCGATGAGTTGACCACCTCCAGCGTCATCCGAAAGCCGGTCCCCGATCTCATCCAGGACCGTTTCCATGCCGGCCATCCGCCGCTCTACTTCCTCGCGCTGAAAGCATGGGTCGGCCTCACCGGACACTCCCTCACCTCCATCTGGCTCTTTTCCGTGCTTCTGGGCGCGGCGGGCGTGGTCGGAATCTGGCTGGCCGCGCGGGAGATGGGGCTGGAACGTTGGACTTGGGCCGCGACGGGACTCTACGCGATCCACCCCACCCTCATCCAGTTTGCGCGATACGGCCGACCCTATGCCGGCGTTGCGGCGCTGACGGCCTTCCTGATCTTCGCTTCTCTCCGCTGCCTGAGAATCAGGAGCCGACGCAGCGGGGCGCTTCTGGCGGCACTCGGGGTTCTGGGAGCCCTCTTCAACCACACCCTCCTCCTCTTCTGGGCCGGCGCCATCCTCGCCACCCTCCTGATCCCGGCCCTTCGCAGACGCTCCGCCCCCGGCTTCTGGTCGGCCGCGACCGTCTCCCTCGCCGCACACTTCCTCATGATCCTCCTCTGTCGCCTGCACCGGGGAGACCACGAGCCACTGGCGTGGCTGGATCCTACTCTCTTCGAATCCACAATCTCTCTCTTCCGAGTTTTCGGGGGAGACCGGATCACCCTCGACCATATCTCCCAAAACTGGATCCTCCCCCTTTTCCTTCTCATCGGAGTTCTCTACGCCGCATGGAAAAAACCCAAACGCGAAGAGTCGAGGCATAAAGCCCAAAGCCTCCGGTGGATCGCCTTCCTCCTCCTGCCCCTCCCGGCGCTCGTCCTGCTCGCCTGCCTGGGCAAGCCCCTTCTCGTCCCCCGTTATCTCATCGTCTTCCTCCCCCCCGCTCTGCTCGTGGGAGCCAGCCTGCTCAAGACCGCGCCCCCGCGTCGACTCTCCGCGATCGTCCTCGTCGCCCTTCTCGTTCTCACCGCGACCCGATCCTCGCAGGTCAACCGATGGCGCAGAAGCGGACTTCGTGAGGCGGTCGCCTTCATCGAAGAAAAGTACATCCCCGGCAAAGACCTGGTTCTGCTTTTTCGACCGGAATACGCCGAAGCCTTCCGGGTTTTCTCAAATCGAAAGCCTGTCCTCTGCCTGGCAAATCTGAAACGCTCGTCGGAGGAAAACTGGCAGGAGTTCCAGAACGCCGCCTCCCAACGCGAAAACCTGTGGGTATTCTCCAGACCGGCGAAGGGCCACGAACCCGAGGGAGCCGAATGGGAAGGACTGCTCAATGCCACTTCCGAGGTCCAATACCTCCGCAAATTCCAGGTCTCCCGGCTGTCTCTTCAAGGGATTGCCCAACCGATTCAGGATGGACTGAACACTCCCGGCTAGATACCAGAACCGCCGATGTGCAGGCCGCATTCCTTGTGATCGTCACCTTCCCCCCACCAGCGACCGGCGCGTTCATCCTCGCCTCCGACGCAGGGCCGCGTGCAGCATTCGCACCCGATAGACAGATACCCCTCGTCGTAGAGCCGGTTATAGGGCACGTGGTGCTCGTGAACGTACTCCCAAAGGTCGCCCACCGTCCAGTGCAGTATCGGATTGACCTTGATCTTGCCGGGATGAGCCGGATCCTCCTCGACCAGGGACAGCTCGCTGCGCATCTTGCTCTGATCGACGCGTCGGCCGGTGATCCACGCGTCGTAGGGCTCCAGGGCGCGCACAAGAGGCTCCACCTTCCGAATCCCGCAGCATTCCTTGCGATTCTCGACGTTCTCTCTAAAGGAAAACATTCCCTTCTCCCGAATCATACTTTCCACCACCTCATGCCTGGGGTGGACCCATTTGATCTCGATCCCGTAACGCCGCAGGATCTCCTCCGCGCACTCGTACGTCTCCTCGGGCAGACGTCCCGTATCAAGCGACACCACGTCAACCTCCCGCCCCATCTGGTTGATCATGTCCAGCATCACGCAGCCGCCGACCTGAAAACTCATGCTCAGCGCCACTTTCGAATCGAAATGGTCCAGTGCCGCCGACAATATCTCCCGCGGGTTCGTCCGATCCACAGCGTTCATTTTCCCAACAATCTCATTCATCAACTACTTCTCCTTCGGTTTGCATCCAGCAGGGCTTCGATTTCGATTCTCTCATGCGCCATATCGGTCATCCTGCCACAACCTTTTCCCCGATGAAGTCCACGGTCGCACGTCTAACGTAGGCCGCGAAGGTCTCGTCCCGGCCCGTTCTCTCCTTCAGGTACAGACTCAGAATTCTCCTCAAGGCAGGAACAAGCGCGGCGGCATCCACTTCACACACAAGTTCGCCGATATGTCCCGCGCCGTCCAGCCGCCCACCCAGAAAAACGCTGTACCCCTCGACATTACGGCCCTCTTCCATCCGGCGCCGACGCCCTCTCAGCCCGATGTCGCCCAGCCAGGCATGGGCGCAGTTGTTCGGGCACCCCGTTATGTTGATCCGCAGGGAACCGACCTCTTTCCAGAATTCCTCATCTGCTCCGAGTTCCTCCATGATACCGAAACAGGACTTGGGCGTGTCGGTCACGGCCAGTTTGCATTGTGTGGAGCCGACGCAAGACACCACGTCGGGGATACGCTCATGGCCCTCAGTCTGCAAAACCGCCTCGCGGAGCTCCGCCAGAAGCGTGTCCACTTTCTCGTCCGGCACGTGACGGATCTCCACGTTCTGGCGGCTGGTCAGCATGATTTCGCCTACACCGTACTGATCGGCTAAACGGCAGATCGTGCGCCCTCTCACCGTTCGGATCTCAGATCGCGGGATTCTCACCCGAACCGTGTTGAAGCCCTTCTGCCGTTGCGCAATGACGGCTTGACCGTCCAGGAAGGCGGGTTGAATTGTTGGGGTGTGATTCTTCGCGATCTCGATACGCTGCAGATCGTCGAGCCCTCTCTCGCGCATGATGTCCAGAAGCAACAGACCGAATGCGCGCGGCCCCATTCCGTCCACGACGATCTTCAGCCGCGCCAGAGCCCGGTTGCGTCGGTCTCCATGGCGCCGGAAGGCCTCGATCGTCGCTCGCGCCACGTACAACGCCAGATCCCGTGGCACCCAGTCGAAGACCACCTTGCCCAGATAGGGACGCGCCCCGAGTCCGCCGCCCGCATGAAACTTCCAGCCGATCTCGTCCTCGCCCTTCCTGGACTTTCGAGTTACTGGAGTCCAACCCTGACAGTTCATCAGCGTCTGCGCGCAGGACCGCTCGCAACCCGCCACGCTGATCTTGTGCTTGCGCGGCAGATTCCGCTGCTGATCGCGAATCTCCGGATCGGTCGCGATCTCCATGATCAGACTGCGGGCATTGTCGATCTCATAAGGACAGACCCCCTGGAGCGAGCAGGAAATCGTGTTGCGTGTCACGTCTCCGCACCCGTTCTTGGTCGTCATTCCCACGTCGGCCATGCCCTCGAGAACCTTGTAGATATCCTGCTGCCGGACCCAGTGGAACTGAAGGGTCTGGCGGGTGGTGATGCACAGCTCGCCTTGGGCAAATTCCTCGGCGAGATCCACGGCGCGCGAGAACTGTTTCGTCGTGATCAGGCCCCCCGGCGTCACCAGCCGAATCATGAAAAAGCCCTTCTGCAACTGGGTATAGACCCCGCACCACTTGAACATGGCCATCACGTTGGGCGGAATGTCATCGTATTGCTTTTTGGCGATCTCGCGAAAGTCGAAATCCGGATCGATTTCCAGCTTGTCGCGCTCAACGGCCGTCAATTCCGGCTTGGCGGGCATATCAGAACTCCCCTTGTTGCTTACGCGGATGCGGCCCCTGGAAAAATGAGAGGAAACCGGTGTACTCCCTCCGGTAGTCGGTGGGTCTAGCAGGCTATCATCAAGGGCCCATGGAATGCCAAACGTTTCTATACCAAACCTTTGCAAAACCCTTACAGATAGACCCTATTTACAGTAGTTCAAGACGACTTCGAGATTGCTGCCGGACCCCAAGATCAAGACCCAAGACTCAAAAAAGGCCCGCTCCGGAAGAACCGGGGCGGGCCTGTCAGGCCATCAGTTTTCGAAGCGGTCAGAACACCAGCACTCCGTCATCGTCAAAGCCGACGATATTCTTCACACCGTCGCCATCCACGTCGGCGGCGAATCGGGGATTGCTCGTCACCGAGTACGTGTCGGCCGCACCGAAATCAGTGGACCAGACAAAGGGCGTCCCAAAACTATCCCCGAGGGAATAGGCCACGATGGTCGCATTCTCACCGAAGGCCAGAATGTCCGCCGTCTGGTCGCCCACCATCGGCACGAGGTTGCGCGGATGACGATCCACGCGCCAGCCCGAGTTATATCCGAAGCCCATCGCCCACAGAGCCGGCGTCATGAAACTCGTGCCATTCGACAGAGCCACCGTCACGCCCGCGTCGGCGAACCCCGCGACATCCACTTGCCCGTCCCCATTCACATCGGCCAGGTAGCGGGGATGGCGATCCGTCAGCCAGCCTGCGTTCAGACCGTAACCCGGCGCCCATATCTCGGGCTGATCGAATCCCGAGCCGTTCGAAAGCGCCACCGCCACGCCCGAATTCCCGAAGCCGGCCACATCGGCCATACCGTCGCCATTGACATCGGCCAGCATTCTCGGATGCAGACTCGTCTGCCAGCCCGAGTCCAGGCCGAACCCTTCGATCCACAAGGCGGGAGTGCCGAACGAGGAGCCGGTCGACACGGCCACCGTCACGCCCCGATTCGCGAAGCCCACGCAATCCGGCAGACCGTCCCCGGTGACATCGGCGAGCATCCGGGGATGAAGATCGACCCGCCAGCCGGCGTCAAAGCCGAAGCCGGGCGTCCAGATCCCGGGAGTCTCGAATGTATTGGTGTCGGCCGTGGCGACCACCACGCCCCCGTTCGCGAATCCGACCACATCCGCCTTGCCGTCACTGTTCACGTCGGTCACGAAACGCGGATGG
>JABMPG010000174.1 GCA_013203855.1 bacterium | reverse complement strand
GCGATTTCATCGCCAAAGACCGCGACCGTCTCAGCAAAGCCGTTTGCTGGCTCATTGACCGAAAACAGAAAGACCTCGCAACCTGTACCATTAAGCAACGACTTTAGAGAAACGCTCGATGACTGGCGTCGGCGTCGCGGTTCGCCGAACCGGCACAACGCTGCGATCCCCAAGGACGGCTGGCTGATGGACTGGGAGAAGCAGGCGATCATCGCCTTCTACTATGACCATCCCGACCAGGGTTATCGCCGCCTGGCTTGGATGATGGTGGACGCCGACGTGGTCGCGGCGAGCCCGACCCCAAGTTTGCGACATGCCAGAGCCAAGCGATAATCTGACGTCCAGGCTCATCTGTGATTGCCGCCAATGGGGTATCGATGGGCCGCCGTTTCATAGAGATCTCGGGGATTCGAACTTCAAGGACGGCACCAGGGCATATCGGTTTTTCGGCAGTCCGGAGCTGTACGATATTGAAGAGAATTGAATCCCGCCGATCTCCTGATCCGGGTAGGAATCCCAGAACTATACGAGTTTCGCCAGCGGTATCCGCAATGCCTATGGGATTAGAGCCTTCCGTTACAAAACATCGGTAGAGGTCCAGAACCGTGGCATGTGCCGGTGGGGCTGGACTGTCCTCTTGCCACGCGAAACTGACAAGATCCCCAACCGGATTCTCGAAATCCCCACCTGTCCAGTAGAGCTCCAAGTTCAAATGGAAAAGGGCTTCTATTGGTTCAGTACCACTTCGGCCCGCAATATACTCGGCCACGCGGCTCGGCGGAGATGCCGGATCCAGGCCACCAATTTGTATGGCCGTCTCCCCCAGAAATGGTAGACGACCAGGTGGATGTGAGACGGTCACCGGGCCATATACTGAGGTGCCGTTAACAGTCTTCTTGAGTTTGAGGTTTGTTTGCTTCTTCATCTTTGTTCTCCGTTTCTTTGATTTGGATCCCCCTCTGGACCAGCGGAAATCGTTTGAACCCGCTGCCCGTCAGACGGATACAAGCACAATGGCTGGTTAGCCTGTACCCGCGACTGACAAGCGCTTTCTCTACCAGCCCGTAACTCGGGCCTCTCTCGGCAGCTAGCACATCGACCCGGATACTTCTTCCGTGGTGTGAGCCGGCTGCGGAGTCGGGCGAAACAGGTCACCGGCTAGCATGCTTACCGCAAATCTGCTCGGTAAAGATGTGTAGCAAATCGAGGATTTCTATCTCCCCGTCGCCCTCCGGTCCGCTTCGCTTCCGTGTGATCTCTGCTATTAGGGCGGGGACATCAGCCGTCAAGGGAACCGACAACGGCACGCGTGCTAAGTGTTTTTCCAGCGCTCTTAGTTCCTCTTTGATCGAGTCCATGGCGCAGGCACGGCCTGTTTCAGGATAATATTCGTGCCGCAGGTGCAGACCATATGCTATCAGGTGCCCGGTGGGTTCCAGCAGCCCTGTGGTCGAGTTGCGACAAAACAATTCTTCACCTGCAGGCCTTGGACAGTGTTTTTCGACTTCGCGCCACCACGCCTCAGTGCTGAGGGCGTATTTGTCCATCCACTTCGGCCGCTTACGGCTAGGGGGCTTCCTGTCCGAGCCTGTCGCCTGTTTCCAATCTTCGTCTCTCAAACGAGTCGCGACCTTTTTCTGATATGCCCTCTGGGCTTGACAGTCTTTGAGTAGCTTCGCGACACGCGCTTTGCTCTTCTTCTCCACCAAAACAGTAGGGTAAATGCCTTGAGGGTCGCTCGAGTAATAGCCGCAGATATCGAGATCGGAATAGGGGATCCCATTGTGCTCCAAGATCCGTAGAAAATCCCCATAATCAAGGTGCTGAGTTTCTACATGGATGGAAGAGCAAAGATCATCATACTGCTCGAGTTGGATCCAACCGGGTTTCACCCGGAACTCTGGATCCCAATTTCGGTTCTCAGCCCATTTCTGAAACGCTGTGTCATCCTCGGGATTGATGCCGAGCTTGCGCAGACGATCGTTGATATCCGATTCGTCATCCAAGACACACAAAAGGGCCTTGTTCTCGCGCTCCCCAGGCCTGCTGATGTAGAAGGCATTGAGATCGTAACGTAACCAGATTGCCTCATTTTCGAAGTGTCCATAACCGGCCAACGTATCCGTCAGCCTTGATCGTTCCTCTCCATTTGGTGTTGTTTTGCCGCGCTCAAACTTGCCGACCGTTACAGCGGTAACTCCCAACTTGATGGCCATATCAAGCTGGGTTAGCCCCGTGGCAAGACGGGCGATTCTAAGTGCTTTTACTGTCGGTGTTGTGTAACTGGTTTCTTCTTTTGCATTCATCTTTCTGTCTGCCTTTCTTCCTGCCATTCCAGCAGGGGGTTTTGCTTATCTATGCTACTCACCTTTGGGAGTGCACACTCTCAGTATTGAGTTGGATTTTCCCCCCTCTCTCATAAAAGAAATGAGGGGGCCTTCTGCTCAATGCAGCATCGAGTCGATTTCTCCAATCACCGTCATGTGGGTCTTCAAATGGAGGTCGCTTTGCACCATGATTGTATTCTCGACCCAATCTTCAGGTTTCTCACCGCAGAGGACGAGTCTGACCACCGTTCGACATGGACCTTGCATAGGTATTGGAAGCAGAATCCGGATGTACTCCGGATAGACAGATCCATTCTCGACACCTGTCTCAGGCGTTCTGTCATCGAGAATGTCCAAGCCCGAGGATAGGCATTTCCACCTGGCATCCAGGCTCTCGGCGAACGGGTTCACACCGGACCCGCTCTTCAACAGCGGCCGGAGCCTTTCGTTGAACAGCCCGCGAATGTCGCCTGTGAATTGTACTTGGGTCACGGTCGTGTACCGGAGAAACTCTATTCCGCCGCGAAGAGTTGTCTCATCTACCCCATAAAGGCTGAGCAGATCCGTAACGATGGGATTCACGGCGGGAGTCATGGGAGCGCGGCTATTCCTCACCTGTCCCGTTTTCCCGATCTCACCGTCCCCTCGCCAGGAAATACCCAGTTTCTCAAAAAGAACAGACAGGTCTGTTGGTACATAAAGCACGGTTGGTATGTCTTTGGATAAGCCATGGGAAGCACACAGTGTCACGGTCGTGGCGAAATCCAGTTGGAACTGGAACGGGTAATCTGCCCGTTCCTGCTGGTTCACGCGGTATCGAATAGGCAGATCCCCGCAATGGAGCAGATCTGCCGGGTCGCATCCCTCTATCGCCATCATATAGGCGGTTTTTGACATGTAGACCATGTCCCAGATCCGCAGACTCAGCCGTTTGGTGTCGTCGCAGCCAATTCTCCTCCAAACGGACTCCGTGCAGAAGATAGGTTGGTCGTAAATACGGGTAATCTCCGGGTCCTTTTCCATCAGGTTGATCAGTTTCATTTCATTACCTTTTCGCCGGGCTCATTATCCTGCCGGTTCTTTGGATTCGTTCTGCTCATCATAAGCGCGAACTGTATGCGACCGGTCGTCATGCGGGTGATCGCTTTCTCGATCGAAGTCATCAGGTAGACCACGAGGCGCAAACCCAGTGCATCGAAATAGGGGAGGCGGGGCAGCGGATGTGGGTATTTCTTGCCCAGTGTATAAGGAGATGTGTCTGTCATCGCGCAATATCCTTTCCAGCTTGGGCTTTTTGCAGGCCATACTCGAAGTAGATCCAGTCATCGGACTCAGAGAAAGATCTGGACCCAACTCGCTTTGCCCAGCGAGACATCCCGGTTTCGGTCTTCCTCTCACCACTCAGATAGCCATTGATCCAGCAGATTGCCAGGCGTCCTTCGTCTGCAATCACCTTCAGCGTTTTCTCGTCGGGGTAGATGAACTGCTTGTCGATCCGCTTTCGGGATGGTTCCCAGGAGACGACCCACGACCCCAGAAAATCGGAGATTCCCACCAGGAAAAGACGATTTTCACCGGGTATCGCGTAGATAGCCAGGGAATGAGTGGATCCGAACAGGACTCCCTCAGGGCATTCTAGGATGGCTGGCAGGACGACGATGTCATCTCGCTCGACGTGATTTCTGTCCGTGAGCCGCGCCATGGAATCCGCCAGTTCCTTCCTCGCGTCGCCCACATAAAGAGAAGAGTCCCGTGGGTGACGGGTGCAAGAGGCTATCGCCAGAGAGCACTCATGGATTCTCCCAAAGTTTTCCCGGATGTGGAGAGCTGCTGTGTAGGTTGCCGGGCGAGCTGCTATTCCGGTCTGCCAAAGCCCGACCACCATCGGTAGATCCAGAGGCTTGCTGCCAGCCAGAAAGCGTCGGATCAGGTCCTGACACTCCACCGAGAGGTATGTTCTATCGCTCAAGTACATTATTCCTGCCCTTTCCTCCCGCTTTAGCGGGATCGTCGATCCCTGGTCCATCACCGGGATCGACCGGCTATTGTTTCTGGGGCTCCTCACCAGTATCGACACTGTACCACTCTCCGTGTTACAGCGCAAGCACTTTTTTCAGAAAACTGCTAATACGACTGCTAATGCTGCACTTAGCGCACACATAACGGCTGTATGGTGGTATCCTCAGGGAGAATAATACAATATAAATATGAGACTTAAATCTGTGCGCATGATGTTGGTATATGAGGAATGGCGGCGCATATCTACAATATACAATAAATGTGCTAAATTAAAATTTACATTTATCAGGGTTGTTGCCAAATCCAGGCAATTTGCGAATAGGGGGGATTTCCGCATCTTGACAGAATTTTGTCAGTATTCTCTTTTAGGGTAATTCCCTTTCCTTACATACGCCCGGCCCCATGCCGAAATATTCACTTTTCGCCGGAATATGCTCTCTCTCCTGGAAAGGGTAGGGCTCCCTGATCGAACAGACCGCATCTTTTTCCGCTTGTAGGTAGAGATTCCTACGGCACACAAACATCCCGATTCGCACGCAAAAAACCTTCCTGCCCCGAAGCCCTCCGTTTCCTGTCGTATTAGGGGGTATGGACGAGGGGGAATCCCCGTTCGTCCCGAATTTCTCTTCCCCGGAGTGTTCCGGGGGCAGAAAGGCAAATAGATGGTGAAGCAGAATTCGAAGGTCCTGGAGCAGCTGGACGAGTTGGTCGGCCGGTTCCGGAACCTCTTTTTCAACGAGAAACACAGGATCGGGCGACAAATCCGCATAAAGAAGGAGGGCAAGGAGATCTGGGCATACCTCCCGGAACCGGCCGGGAATATCGAGGATCGAATCCGTGAGCACCTTCTCGGAATGGAAACCTACGCCTTCCCTTCCCACTCCGCGACCGACACCGCCAAATGGATCGCGCTGGACATAGACCTCCGGCGCGGGCTCCTCGCAGACCACTACATGGAAATCTTGAACCTCCTCCACCAGATCCGGAAGGCGAGCCAGACCCTCGGTATCCCCCAGGACGCGCTTCTCGCGGATTTTTCCGGCTCAAAGGGACTCCATCTCTGGATTCTTCTCGAGGAAACACCCCTCGAGAAGGTCCAGAACCTGGTCCGACATGTCCAGCTGGTCATGCCGATCCTTCCGACCGACGTGGAGATCGATTGGTTCCCGTCGCCAACAACCGATCCCAAGAAATCCAAGTACGGCACCCAGATCAAACCGCCCCTCGGACTCCACAAGCAAGTCCAGCAGTTCTCCCACCTGATCGACGATGGGGGCAGCGGTGTTCTCAACTCTCTCGACCACCTTACCCGGATCAAACCGTGCCCGATCCCCGACCTTCCCGTGATCAGCGAGGCTCCAAAGGTCAGGAACAAAAGAAGATCCACGAAACGGGATCCCCCAAAAGGGACCAGGGCGACCGAACCCGTGGGACCCGTCCTCTCTCAGCCCCCCCTGACCGATGACCTTTCCCTCCTCTTTGACGGGTGCAAGGTCCTCAGTGATTTTCAAAAACACCCCCAGTGCGCCGGCTACCAAGAATGGAAATGTGCAGGAATGATTCTTTCCTACCTGGGGGAAGAAGGTCAGGAATGGTTCGCCTACCTCTCGTCAAAGGATCAGCTCCGCTACGACGGGAGTCACGAGAGCATTGTCGAGTCGGTCAGGGAAAGGGGATACCACCCCCCGACCTGTCAGACCATGGGATGCTCCCACTGCGGGAAGACATCTCCCTTGGAGTCCATCAGGACCGAACGGAAACGGTACCGGACGTTTATTAAGGACCAGAAGGCGGGAACGGCTGAGGACGCGATCAATCTTTTCGACCTCCAAAACGACTACCGAAAGGAACTCCGCCGGATCCTCACGGCCGGAGATACCCCGATCATCCTGAACAACATGCCCCTGGGAGGAGGGAAAACGACCCTCACCATCGAGGAGATCAAATCATCAGGAAAAAAGTGTGTCTTTTTCGCCCCGACCCACGACTTGGTAGACGAAGTCGTCGAAAAGTTTGGCAAAAATGTCATATCGGTCTCTGGATTGGATCATCTCGAAGAAACGACAGGTTTCCGCTGTCCCCATAAGAAGGATATTCTCGAGAGCGTTAAACTGGGGCTCTCTTCCGGTCATTACTGCAAAGGAAAAGGCGGGAAATGCAGAATCCGAAAGGCATGCCCCTACCTGAAACAGTTTGAGGAGGCATCCCAAGCCCAAGCGGTCATCCTGGTTCACTCCCACCTTTCCCTGGGAGAGGAGAAGCGGAGATTGGTCTTCCAGAACAAAGACCTTGCCGTGGTGGACGAAGCCTTTCTTCACTCCTACAGAGAAGAAGTCACATTCACCTTTTCCGACATCGAGACCTTGAAAGAGGCTCTTCGCCAGACCCGAACCTTCCAGGACCTCCGGACCCAGCTCCAGACGCTTTCTGGTAGGATGAATTCATCCACCCTTTACCCGTTCCATGCCTTTCCCAAGGAGTTTACGCAGGTGGATCGGCATTTCCGTAACGTTCTTTCCGGCCGGAGAAATATTCTCCGGCTCCTTTACGCAGCTGCCCAGAAAGGAATTCCCATCCGAAGGAGAGGCGATCTTCTGACTGTCAACATCCCGGCCGATCTGCCCGATATTCCCCTCCTCATTCTGGACGCGACCGCTACGGCAAGTGATTATGATCTTCTTCTTGGCAGAAAGGTCAAGGTCATCAATCCCGCTCAAGGAAAGACCCTGAAACGCTATGCGAGAACCATCCAGATCATCTCCGGAGGCTACAGCAACAGCACCCTCCTGACGAAATCCACGAGCTCCAACGCCGAGGATCTTGATGAAACGGAATCTCCTGAATGCTCAGAAATGATACAAGGAACAAGCCTCACCGAATCCGGGGAAAGAGTTCTCGAGTTCGTCCAGCAACGAATTCGCGATCAGAACGACTTCGGAATCATCTGTACCAAGAAGATGGAAACCTTTCTCCTTGAATCAAGATATTTCTCTCCAGAAAGAATCCTCCACTTCAACAGTCTCAGAGGTCTCAATACCTTTTCGAACGTCTTGGATCTCTTTGTCATTGGTTACCAGGGCATCTCCTTCCAGGATATGGTTTCCCAAACCCGGATCTTCTATGACCAGGAATGGATTGACGAGGATATGGTATCCAATCTCAAGGACCAGAAGGAATATGTCCAGCTCAAGACCTCTGGAAACCAGGGATGTGAGGTCCTCTCCCTCTCCCCAAAGAATCCCTGTCTCAAGTCCTTCTATGACCTCTGTGTCCGAGGAGAAGTGGAACAGGCGATCGGAAGATCTCGGATCTTCTCCGATTGTGGGAAGCCGGATCGCAAGGTCTATCTAATCACCAATATCCCCACAACCATTGAGATTGATAGAGTTTTGACACTAGGGACCAAAGAAAGGAAGAGCCGCTCTCACCAGGCTGCCGAGGAATTGCTCGCAGAAAAGGGATCTTTCACCCGAAAAGAGCTCTCCCAGCGAGCTGGAATCTCCAAACGCTATGTCCAGGACGTCATCAAACATCTTATGATCGACCTCGAATTGATAGAGGAAACCGGAGCTCATGGTAGGAAGTCGTATCGAAAAGCACCGAATTCGGGTGCCGCGGGCAAAGAGTGAGGTGATTTTGAGCGTTTTTGTGCAGATAGGAACAAACTCCTTATAAAGTTCTATAAGGACTTACTTCCTACCTGCAACGTTTTCCGGATCTGAACAAATCTGGAGGATTTGGAAGAGAGAGGAAGAAAGAAAGGAGGGTAGCTTAGTGCATTGACCGCGGCAACCCCGTTTGCCTATCTGCACCAGGTCAGAGAGCGGAAAAAGTCTCGATTCATTATTCTGGAAGAGAGGATCACTGAGCGCGGCTGACAGACACCTTCTTATCCTTTGGGACGATCAGGATTGAGGCGATACTTCCGGTCTTCGTGAAGGAGATACTTCTCACGAGTGAGTTTTCGAAGAGCCTGGGCGACGGCAGGTCTGCTAGCGCTGACCGAGTGAGAAATAGCCGTCAATCCGATCTTAGCCTTGGGATTCTCCCGGAAATACCTCTGAACCTGTTCAGCAGCCGTTCCCCCTGCTTGTCGGGTCTTTCTCGGCTTCCAGTTCAGATCCGACACCAGAGCGTTAATCTCCGCTCGGATGTGTTCCAGAGCGGCTCGAGCTTCCTTGAAATGATCCAGAGGGATATCCTCGCGAAGGAGGGAAACGTCCTGAGCAATGCTGTCAAGCGTCTGCATGACACGTTCTCTTTCGACGTCGAACTCCTCCACCTCAGAGACTTGTCCCAGATACTCTCGAAGCTTCTTGACGGTCATTATTTCCTTGGACATTTCTGGCTCCTTCCAGGTGCTCTTATTCACAACAGAAAGTATTATATTGTGTTTCAGACCTCTGTCAAGAAAGAATGAATTCACATTATCGCTTACAGAGTGTGACTTGTGAGGAATTGTGGAAGTTCTCTTCACGGTATTTATTCTGGTCTTGTGGGGGAAATCGTGGTCTCAGAGGAAAACTCAACCCACACGGCTGAGGACCTCGTAGAGCCGCACCATTGCCAATGTGTCTCTCTCGCAATATCGGAGGAGATCATCTCGGATCCGGTCCTTTTCAATGCTTGGGATGAATTCATCCAAGGTGTTGAGGAACAGAGAGCCGGCTGTTATTCCATCTTGAATCTGGAGATCGTCGTAGCCGAGCTCGGGTATTAAAGCTGGCAACACGGATTTAATGGAAAAGGAACCTTTGAAGGCGGGGTGATAACAGTGCTCGCGAATCAAAGGCAGAAGATCCACTAGTCGCGGCAGGAGCCCTTGGAGGTGACCTGAGAGGTCGGGAAGGTCTCGAATCAGTCCCTTGATGACAGTTGCTTCATAGGATGAATAAACGAGGATCGGATCCTCTTCTCCAAGGGCTTTGAGAAGACTCTCAGCGAAGCGGGGCCGGGGATCTGCTTGTCCGTCTGCCAGGAATTCCTCGTGGGAGAGAGCACCATCCCTCCCGAGGACGTGAAGCGACCACTGGAAGGGGATCGCCTGGTAAGGCTTGGTTTTGGGATGGACCGGCAAAGCAGGGACGAAGGTTTCAAAATCGAGAAAGTATATCGGAAACGCGAGAGATCGAAGCTCCTGACCGATTCGCGGGTTCCGATAGGGCTTTCCCGCGATGACACAATTCCGAACTCTCTCCTGAAGGGGAGAAAGCCCTGGATATCCCTTTGGAATCTTCGGAATTGTCAGAATTCCATCGTCAAAGAGTCTCTGCCGTAGCGGCTCCCTCAGACGGGGAAGCTCGTCGATCGAATGTTCCGGGGAATCAGAGTTACAGAAATCGAAAAATGGACATTCTTGAGGAATGTGACAATGGCGACCAGGGGAACGTTCGGGAGGGTCCGAGGATCGGAGGACATCCAGCATCCGCCTGACCTGAGCGGGAATCACTCCCTCGAAACCTTCCACCTCGCTGGTGACATCTTTGAGGGCGAAGAGCTGGTCAAGGTCGTCGTCACCGCCCTGGTAAACGTAGACGGAGTTGATGTGTCTCATGCTTACGGTTTGCAGGTCGAGTCCCGCCAGTTGGAGAACGTGCGACTGGAAAGCGATATCAGCGAGATGCTCAGGCTTGATTTTGGAGGAGGAGCTGACACCGATCAGATGCCAGCAACCTGCCCTCCCGCGCCGGAGAATGTCCGTTTGAGCGATCAGGTCGTGGAACTGGAAGGTCGCTCCCAAGAGCACCTCAGGATTGCTCTCAGAAAGGAGTCGTCGTGTCTCACGGACTGCCGCCTCGAGCCCCTTCTGATGGTCAACCCTTAATCCGTGAGGGTATCGCTGACGGGCGACCTCTTTGATCTTCTTCCCTGTCTTGACTCGCGCTTCTTCGGCGATTGTGAGAGGAGCCTTTCCGACACTCTGGGAAAACTCCAAGTACAGGCGTCGCAGGCACTGCATGCCAGCCAGGTAGTCTCTGCTCGTGAGAAGGGGAACCACAGATCACCTCCTACGGGTGGTGCCTCGAATCTTCCGTTTCCTTTTCATGCCGAATTCCTTTCCGGCCGGGGTAGTCTTTCAGAACCCGTAGAGGCAGGGGAGCGAAGCTGAAATGTCTATGCTCCCCGAAATCCGGCCTTTTCTGCCGCTCCAGAATTGATGAACAGTTTCAGATTCTCTGCCGCTTCCCGGTTTCCACCCGAGGTCGCCTCCTTTGCTGCGATTATCACAGTACCATCAAGATCAAACCGGGCGAAACCGTGTTCCCTTTTCCCCAGCCACGCGTTCTCCACGATGCTGACGATTCCCTGGAAAAGGGTTTGAAGGAAGTCCTCCTCTCCTTTGACCCAGAAAGGCTGATTGTTCGCTTCCTCTTCGCCGCATACTTCACGGAGGATCCGCTTGAGACGATGTGCCGCCTGGGAGGAAACGTGCCGGCGTGCCGCCTCCCAATCCGGCTGTCGGTTCTTCTCGATTTCAAGTCCGCGAAGGTGAATTTGCTTCATCAGTGTGTCCTTTTGTCACAGTGTTTTCATCGCACTTCATACAAAAAACGTTCCTATTTTGTACCTCGGGGTCGTTCCATACAAAAAAGGGCCGGGACTTTCCTTCTGTTCGCTTTGTCGCGTACCCATGCTCAAAACCGGCCATTCCCTCCCCGTCGTTGTGTCAGAATTCGAAGAGATCGCCGGCTTCCTCGTGCTCTTCGACCAAGACGTGAGCGTAAAGCGACGTGGTGCTGAGACTCGCGTGCCCAGCGGCATCTCTAACCTCTTGCGGTGACCGCGCCGTCAGGGCATGGCTCACAAACGAGTGCCTGCCAGAGTGGATCGTCAACTCCCTCTGACGTTCGGGACCCAAAACACGGAGGGAGGAGATAAAACGATTCCTCGCGTTTACACGGGTCAGGGGTCTACCAAATGCTGAATGGCTTTGTGCACACACAAAGGGATTGTCAGCAGTCGCCCCTTGCCTGACCCGTTCTTCCCGCCAGGAGGCCAGATCGCTCTGGGTCCCGAGATCCCACCAAAGGGGCACCCGGCGCGGCTTCTTGGTCTTCGTGATCCCTTTCGGCAAGTAAATGTGGGGGTGCTTGACTCCAAGGTGGACGTCGCGCAGGCGAATCCTGCAGATCTCTCCCACCCGAAGACCGCAGCAGCATGCCAGGCGAAAGATCGTCAGGTTCATCCGAGTGTTCGCAGAGCGCTTGGCCCGCCGCTTGAGATCCAGCAAAACGGTCCGGATCTCGCTTCGGGTCAGAACTTTGCTCTGGTCGATTGTCCAGGAATTCATGGCTTGTGTTCCTTGACGAGATTGTATGCTTTACAGGAATTGGGCGGTGAGAAGGCTCTTTTGGCTTCGAAATCGTATGCAAAATACGTGGATTGCATATGTTTCTGCGAAAAGCCCTATGCCGCGACTACCCGGATCGCTCCGTTGGCGAGGGCGGTCAGATACTGGGTGGCTCTGGAGGCTTCCGCAGCAGCAGTGACAAGCATTTCCATGTTGTTTTGCAGGGGCGTGAGCCAGTTCTTGAGATATGCCGCAGAGTTGGTCATTGCGCTGTCTTGGAGGTCTATGTCGAGCGATTTGAGCAGAAAGATGGCTCCAAGTTCGGCAGTGAGTTCCTCAGTGGAATACTTCGCCTTATCCTGACAGTAAGACGCCAAGGGTCGATTCAGGCGACTCCCGTGCCCAGTCCAATGTGTGAGCTCATGTGCCAGGGCACTGGCAAATCCATGCGCCTCGCGAAACCGCCCCAAGGACGGCATGCCGATCTCGTCTTTGAGAAAGTTGTAGAAAGGGGACCCGAGACTGCTGGTCTTTTGGAAAGGAATCCTCTCGACAAAGGACAGAAACCCCTCAATCGGCTGGGTGCTGATAACCTTGCCTTCGTGCCAGGATGCGGAGACCGCACCGATCTCGATCAAATTCGTTTGTCTCACGTTGGCGACATAGGCGACTCGATAACCCCTCAAAATGGTCTTCTTCAGCTCCGAGCCGTCTTCCTGCGGCTCCGAGACATCCCTGAGCAGAGGGCAAAAGATCGGAGTCAACTTCTCACCAGCGCGGACACGTCCCTTTCCGTCAGTGAAGGATTGAATCTGAGGATACGTGAGGAATCTGGGGTCGCCGCCACAGACTGAGGACGTGACTGCAAGGAAGAGATTGTTAGCCCACCCGCGATAGATACGCTCGGAGAGCACGTTGATGAACCCGTCTGCCTTGCCCAGAAGAGATTTCCAGGTCAGGTCCTCATTTTGCTCGATTGCCTTCTCAATCCGTGTGCGAAGTGCCGCCAGAATGGTCGCCCTTTTCTCGGGATGAAGAGTCTGAAAGATCGTTGCCATGGCTTTCTCTCCTCTCTCTGATATAGATGGCTGCGCCAAGATTTTTCAGAGTGTCAGAACGACACCCGATGGACAGAGCGGGTTACGAGTTTCAGATGAAGGGCAGAGGATGCGCTTCGAGGAGGTCCTGAAGAGGCTTACCGAGTTTGCACGCTGCTTCATTGCGAAGATCGCACTGTTCGGTTTCCCCCATCCAAACCAGGAGATCGGCGATCGCCAGGAGGAGGATCCGGACCGTCGCTTGTTGAAGGGTGCGATGGCTATTCAGGAGGGCTTCCTGGATGCCCTGGTAAGTCAGGGCGACATCGCTGGGGTGGGTATCGATGATCGTGCGGATCGCCTGCTCAATGATGGCTTTCTCCTGCTGACAGATTCTGTGTATCTCGCGGAACTTCGGACCTTCATCTTTTTCGATTTTGGTCAGGGGTTTGTCACGAATATTGAGAATGCTGCAAAGCTGGCACGTGACTGAATGATGTAGTTCACAGGGCTGTGTCTTTGCTGAGAGACGTTCCATGATTATTTTCCTTTCCCAAGAGGTTCACCTTCTCGTGTCCTGGTCAGACCGAGCAGGTGCGGGCGTACTCAAGTGCTTCCTCCAACCTTCCCGCGGGTGTCCGGTTCCTGAGCCCCGTGATCGTGAAGACGCCGGCTTGACCGTCCGGAAGAAATCCTTCCTGAATCGCGGGGAAAGAGTCGATCCGGTGACAGTGGTAGTAGGAGACGCGATCCGTCGAGGCATCCCCTTGGAGAATCTCATCCGTCAGATGTTCCCTTTCGGACTCTGGCATGTCTTCCGGGGTTTCAAATTGGCTTTCGACAAAATGACATTCGTAAGAGGGCGTCAATTCGCAGCAGTACACTTTCCGGCCGGAGTCGAAGACAAAGACGGAAAAGATTCTCGTGACGTTCTCCCTGATTTCGTCGCACCAGCAGTCAGTCTGGTCGATCTTGAGGACCTTGATTGCCATGGTCTGGCCCGTCGCTTTCCATTGTTGTTGGCCGGGTGTTCGTACGGTTATCCATATGTGCTGAGCACAAGACCGCGTTCACGCAAAAGGCAGGGGATGCTTCTCGAGAAGAGCCTGTAAAGCCTTTCCCAAACACACGGATTCCTTGTTGTGAATGTCGTACTCTCCCGAGCCCTTTTGCCAAGCCAACAGGTCAGCAATGGCGAACAGGAACACACTGACCATGGGTTGCTGAACCGTGCGATGTAGATCGGAGAGAGCCTCTTGAATGCCTTGGTATACCAGGGAGATGTCCGTGGGGTGCATTTCGAAGATCATCCTCATCGCCTGGACCACGACGTTCTTCTCGTTCTGACAGATTCTGTACCGCTCGCGGAAAGAGGTGTCTTCTGCGCCACGAATCTGTTTCCCAGGTGTCCCGTAAATTCCCAGAATCTTGCAGACTTGGCAGAGAGCGGACTTGTGAAGAGTGCACGGCTCTGAGTTTGTTGAAAGGCGTTCCATGACGATCTCCCTTGAGACTGTATCTTGCTTCAGCGACTGACGCGCTTTCCGACAGAGACGCCCGAAATCCATCGGATTCCATCCTCATCGGGACACGAACAGCGCTCAGTCTCCCACGTCCAGAAGAGGCACCTGCTCCCGTATCCATCGTCACAGAGTTCATGGTCCGGAACACCGTCCGTATCCCCGTCAGAAATTGTCACGAGGAGGTTCTTCGGCACCTGTTGTCCGACGCCGATGGTCTGGACCATGCCGTCTTCGATATAGATTCGAATCTCTTTGGCACTGATGGGGTTTGCCATGGGAGAAGCTCCTTTCTCGGTATCTGATATATAAGCGCGTGCCGGATAGATCGCAGAGTGTCAGAAGTTGATGCCGAGCCGAACAGCAACGGAACTCGTCGGGTGAGGGGTGGGAGCCCAGGAACTACGAAAAACCTCAGAGTGTCACAGCTGAGAACATGGTGTAAGACGGGGCTGAAGACATTTCGACCCACCCCCACCCCGGGGGGGTTACATTTAGGGGTCCACTAGGAGGGGTGGTGGGACTCCGAAATCGGAAAAGTCCGCTTCGAGGATTTTCGAAATCTTTTCCCCTTGGTGAATGGTCAACATTCTTTATCAAATTGATTACAATTGATCCTGAGCGTTTCTGCAGGCATTTCCTGGGGCTTGTTCGGGGCTCCTCCTGAGGCTCCTGGAGGATCTGGGGAGAAAACGCCCCAGGGTGCGGTAAGGGAGGTGCGAAACCTTGGATGAATTCGCACCAACCTATTCCTGTGGTCAGGGGATAGACTGTACCGGCCAAGTAGATTGGACAGCGGGCTGGTCTAGGTGCAGGGGGAAAGAGAAGAGCGTTTTTGGATCGTACCTGTACAGTCTGACCAGGCGAGCGATCTGGCTGGTCTGGGATCTTCAGTTTCAGCCGCTCAATTCAAGGCAGGTGCTGTATGCAGTCTGGTTAAGGAGGAAGTTTTCGTCGCGACAAGCGAGATTGAAGGAAATAGGGTCGTCTTATCGATCTTTGGGATCGGACGAGCAATCCGTGCAAGGAACCATGGAGAATCAGATTCGACCTTCAAATGGCTTTCGGAAGAACCCAGACCAGAAACGGCGGAACGTCAAGAGAACGGGCAAAATGGGTTGACAAACAACGCCGAGCGGTTCTATATGGGCAGAAAGTGGACTGGCAGTCAAAGAACACTTCTCTTTTGAGCAGACCGAGTTTCAACAGCAGGCGGCGAAGACCAAATCTCACCCATTGGGGAATAGATCGTCTGGGGGATTTGGGTAGTTCCAGATGCACCTCTCCATAAAGAATAGATCTGACTGTCCGCAGTGAGGCGACTACGGAGTCCTTCTGGGCTCCACAGGCAGGAGTACCTGATCTCGACGGCACAAGAGAATCAAACCCTTGTTGGGAGAAATCGACGTTTCTGGTAACAAGGTTCACCCGCAGAAGGCATTTTCGGAAATTCACAATGGCGAAAGGTGGTGAAGTCATGAAAGCGTCGAATCTTTTTGGTCGGGCACGGGGATTTGTCATGCTGGCGGGCATGATTTTACTGTTGGCGGGAACAACCTTGGCCGCACCTACGGTCGCCAGTGTTAACGCCAGCCAGCGGCAGGATGGCTCTCGACTGGTAGACATCTACTATGACCTGTCCGGCGGTACTGGTCCTATGACGGTATCGGTGGTTGTCTCACCAGACAACGGGGCGAGTTGGAGCGTGAGTCCCTCTCCCGCTCACCTTTCCGGCGATGTGGGCTCTGAGATCGCCAACGGTTCTGGGCGTCACATCGTGTGGAACGCTGGGGCGGATAAGCCCAATATCTACTGGCCTTCGTGTAAAGTGCGCGTGACAGCAACGGAAGGATCGATTCCTGATGACGAGATCACCGTTTATCTGCCTGGCGGAGTCGCACTGGTGCTGGTCCGGATTCCCACCGGAAGTTTCCTGATGGGCCGGTACCCTGGCGAGCAGGACAGCTATAGTACTGAGGATCCCCAGCACTTGGTCACCATCGCCTATGACTTCTACATGGGAAAGTATGAACTAACGAAGGCGCAGTGGACGGCGGTGATGGGGACGACGCCTTGGTCGGGACAGTCCTATGTTCTGAACGATCCAAACAGTCCAGCGGTGTACGTCTCCTGGAACGACGCCCTATCCTTTGTCTCCGCCCTGAACACCCATCTTTCGAGCACTGGCCAAGACTCGGCAACGATGCGTCTGCCGAGTGAGGCAGAGTGGGAGTATGCGTGCCGTGCGGGAACGACAACGCGTTT
>JABMPG010000173.1 GCA_013203855.1 bacterium | reverse complement strand
TTTTTACACTCGGCTGGGGTTTCATCGGCTTCATATTCCTGATCCTCTTCGGGTTCGTCACCTCCTTTTTCCGCGATCCGGATCGCCCCATTCCCTCCGATCCCCGCCTCGTTCTTTGCCCGGCGGACGGAAAAGTGGTCGGTGTGGACGAGGTGGAAATCGAGATGGGCGAGGGTGGGCGCGCACGGCTTCGCCGGGTGAGTTTCTTCCTGTCCATCTTCAATAACCATATCCAGAGAGCCCCCAGGCGGGGCGTCGTCAAGAGCATCCGCTACACGCCCGGCAAGTTTATCAATGCCATGAGTGACAAGTCCTCGGACGAAAACGAGAATAATCTGATCTGGTTCGAAAGCGAGGAGCAGCCCTTCGGGGTAAAGCAAATCGCCGGCTTAATCGCCCGTCGCGTCGTCTGCAGCGTACGCACGGGCCAGAAGGTGGCGGCGGGACAGCGGATCGGCCTGATCCGATTCGGCTCCCGGGTGGAGGCGTTCTTCCCACTCGATGCCCGAGTGCAGGTCCAGATCGGACAAACCGTCAAGGGCGGCATCTCGATCCTCGCCCACATGCCTGAGAAGGCCCCCGCGATCAAACCGGAGCCGGCGGAATGAGAGTACGGGCCAAGAGGCGCTCTACGCGGCCGCGGCTGCGGAAGGTCTATCTCCTTCCGAATCTCTTCACGGCCCTCAACCTGTTCTTGGGCCTCTTCGCCATTTACAGCGTCTTCGAAGGCCGCGTCGTCACCGCGTGCTGGTTCATCGTGTTCGCCGGCATCCTGGACGGGCTCGACGGTCTGGTGGCCCGCCTGACCCACACCCAGAGCGCTTTCGGCGTCCAGTTCGATTCGCTGTCGGACCTGGTTTCATTCGGCGTGTCCCCTTCGGTCGTCGCCTTTTACACAATGCAGAGAATGGGCGACGAACACCGCGGTCTGCTCATCGGCGTCTGCTCCCTCTACGCCATCTGCGGCGCCCTTCGCCTCGCCCGCTACAACATCCAGGCCCACGACGCCGAAACGAAAGGTTTCATGGGACTGCCGATTCCCGGAGCGGCGCTGGGCCTGGTCTTCTCCATTCTCCTGATCCGCCTCTACGGGCTGGACACCAGCCATCTCATCGTCGTGCCACTCGGAGACAGAAGTCTCCTCCTCGGCGAGCTCGTCTCTTCCCTCATGCCCTTCCTCGTGCTGGCGCTGGCGCTCCTGATGGTGAGTGAGGTTCACTATCCGAAGCCCATGAGCAAGCTCCGCCTCGGCCGACGCATGTCTTTCGACACGTTGGTGACGCTGATCGTTCTGGCCCTGCTCCTGGTCGCCCTTAGTTCGGACCTGCGGGTGGCCGTCGGTTTCGGTCTCCTGTGGTTCTACATCATCTACGGCCCGGTGATTCATTTCTACCGCATGGCCCAGCAGGAAGAGGAAGAAGACAAAGAGATGGTCGAGCACGATACCGAAGACTGACTTTTCCCAGTCCCCAAAGGGCGTGGAAAATAGCCCTCGAATCTCAGAGACCTGAACTCCCAACTCCAAACCCAAGACTTCGCCCGCCTACACGTCCAGCCCGACTTCGTCCCTCAGAAACTCCAGAATCCGATGCGTGTGAGTCCCGCGCCAGTAGAGCTGGCCACAACTCGGGCAACGCCGGAAGTCCGAACCGTATTCGCGCACCAAGAGCGGCAGTTCTATTCGAATCTTCTCGAGCGGAAGCAAGCCGCCGAGAATCTCGTTGCAGTGGGTGCAGCGCGTGAAAAGCGTCTTCTGGAAATCCATCGGAAACGCCTGCATCGCCTGCCGGATCTGTTGGACAAGGTACGGGCTCTCGATCGGGACAAATTCTTCACGCATTGAGGGATCCTCGGCCAGAGTGGGGCTGCGCCCGAGGACCAGGCGTTGCGGACCGGACGCAGCCAAGCCCGCCCGACGCGCATCGATGATCTCCCGGGCAGACCGCCGATCCCAGATGATGTCGTATCCCAGCAGACTCATCCAGTGCGCGAGCTTTCCGACCGTATTGTCGGCGGTAAAGCGCACGGTATCCACTTGGTGACCTCCGATAGGCTCAGCGACCGGCACCGCAAATCCCACGGCCGCTGCTCTCTGCCTCTCTTCGGATTCTACGCCCGGGGCGAGCGCTTCCGCAAGATTTCCGGATTGTTGACAAGACCGGACGGGAGGCGTATCATCCGTTCCTTCTGGGAGGGTGAAACCAGGCAAGGAAAGGACTCGAACATGGCTGCGAAACAACTGAATATCAAGAAATGCGCGCTGGCTTACAGCGGCGGGCTGGACACCTCGGTGATCATCCGCTGGCTCATCGAAAACTACGGCTGCGAGGTCGTGGCCTTTTCGGCTGACCTCGGGCAGGGCGAAGACCTCGAGCCTCTGCGGCAGAAAGCCATCGATACAGGCGCCTCCAAGATCATCATTGAGGATCTGCGCGAAGAGTTCTGTCAGGACTTCCTCACCCCCTCTATTCACGCCAACTCGCTCTACGAGGGTAAGTACCCACTGGCAACCGCCCTCGGCCGCCCCCTCATCGCCAAGTGGCTGGTGGATGTGGCCCGCAAGGAAGGGGCTGACGCCATCGCCCACGGCTGCACCGGAAAGGGAAACGACCAGGTCCGCTTTGAGGTCGTTACCACCGCCCTCGGGCCGGAGCTCAAATGCCTGGCCCCGCTACGCGAATGGGAACTCAAGACCCGAGATGAAGAGATTGAGTACGCGAAGAAACACAAGATTCCCGTGAAGGCCACCGCCGCCAAACCTTACAGTCTCGACTCGAACCTGTGGGGCACTTCCATTGAGTGTGGCGTTCTGGAAGACCCGGCCGCCGAGCCGCCCGAGGATGCCTGGCAGAACACCACCTCGCCCCTCAATGCACCAGACAAACCCCAGGAAATCGAGATCGGCTTCGACAAAGGCACTCCGAACCGTCTGAACGGCAAGAGCATGAAGATGTCCCGTCTGATCGAAGAGCTCAACAAGATCGGCGGGGGGCACGGCGTGGGCCGGATCGACATGGTCGAGAACCGCCTGGTCGGCATCAAATCGCGTGAGCTCTACGAGGCCCCGGCGGCACAGATTCTCATCTTCGCCCACAAGGAACTTGAGGCGATCTGTCTCGATCGCGAGTTGGTTCACTTCAAGCCTCACCTGGAGGTGAAGTTTGCCGAGCTCGCCTACTATGGCCTTTGGTTCTCACCCCTGCGCGAGGCGATCAGCGCTTTCATGACCCTGACGCAGAAACACGTTACAGGCACCGTGCGCCTTAAGTTGTATAAGGGGTCCGTGAGCGTGACCGGGCGCGAATCCCGCTCTTCCCTTTACGACACTTCGCTCGCGACCTACGATGAGGGAGATCAATTCGATCACACCGCTGCTGAAGGCTTCATCAAGATTTTCGGACTTCCCTCGAAGGTGCTGGCTCGCAGGAAGTAAGCGGTCCGGGTCAGATCACCCAGAAATCGAATGCTCGAACGCCCGGCCAAGAAGTCTCAGCCGGGCGTTTCTCTTTTTCCAGGGGCTTGCCGGGGAGAGAGGGTCGTCTACCACCCCATCCGCTTCAACCAAGAACTGCACAAATCGACCCAGACTCCCACCTCGGGCTGGTCGGGAGCCAAGCCCAGACCATGCCGGCCGTTGGGCAATACGTGAAGTTCGAAAGAAATCTGCCGGCGTCGCAACGCCTGCGCGAAAAGGAGGCTGTTCTCGACCGGAACCGCCGAGTCATCAGAAGTGTGCCAGAGGAAGGCAGGAGGAGTGTTCGGCCTCACCTGTTTCTCCAGGGAGAGAAGGGTTCGCATCTCCTCGTTCGCATCCGTCCCGAGAAGATTGTTGAACGATCCTTGATTGCCGAACTCTCCCGACGATATGACCGGATAGCAGAGAACCAAGGCGTCGGGACGGCAGGAAATCCGGTCAATCGGGTCCGCGGCCGCCGGATCCCCCTCGTCGAAATGGACGCCGCTAGTTCCCGCAAGATGCCCACCGGCCGAAAAGCCCAGAACGGCAATGTGGTCCGGCTTTACCCGCCATTCCGCCGAGCGGGAGCGGATGATTCTCAATGCTCGCGCCACGTCCTGCAAGGCGGCGGGATAGCGATGGGGCGCCACGCGGTACTGCACCACGAAGGCGTGGAATCCGTCCGCGTTGAACCGCCGCGCCACCACCGAGCCTTCATGGGGAGCCCGGCCGCCGTAGCCGCCTCCCGGGCAGATCAAAACCGCGCCGCGCGGCTCTTCGGTGTCAATCGGAAAAGGTTCCAGGAAGGGACGGAAAGCCCCTGTCTCTTCATTTTTCATTTGCGGACGCAAAAACACCGCCCTTGTGCTGGGCATCTCCGGATCAGCCATTCAAAACCTCCAAGGTGGATTGTGAAGCCCGGATCGGGCTATTTCATGTTCTTGTCCTCGGCTCTATCCTCGGGAACAAAATCGAGCGCAGCCGAATTGATGCAGTAACGAAGCCCCGTCGGAGCCGGTCCATCTTCGAACACATGCCCGAGATGACCGCCACAGCGGTCGCAGACCACCTCGGTGCGCGTCACGAACAGACTGCGATCCGGCAGGGTCGCCACCGCCGTATCGTCGATGGGCCGGGTATAGCTGGGCCATCCCGTTCCGGAGTCGAACTTGTCACCGGAACTGAAGAGTTCATTCTCACAGGCGGCGCAGATGTAGACGCCCGACTTCTTCAAGTCGTGGAACGTGCCCGTGAAAGCGCGCTCCGTGCCCTTCTCCCTTAGAATACGGTACTGCTCAGTCGTCAGTTCTTTTCGCCATTCCTCGCCGGTCTTGACAACTTTGTCTTCCTTGGCCATGTCGTTTCCTTTCACCGGATTCTCCACGGCTTCTACGGTTTTAAAACGTTCGGGCCGCTGATCGCGACAAGCGGTGAAAACCACAATTCCGCTCACCACAACCACAGCGCCGATCAGGATTTTCCAAGTCATTTCGCGACTCCTTCCGGACCGGCGAAGACGTCACCGGACCTGCCTTCATGATACTCCGCCTGGAACGAAGGCGCAATGGGGCAGGGAAATTTCGCTTCTGGCGCCTCGTTCCCGCCTACTGGCCGCTGGCTCCTCCGGGCTCATAGAAGTAATACGGCTCGGCATACTCACCGAAAGCGTACTGCTCTTGAATCGCCCGAACCACCGCTTCGGGCAAAACCGCGATTCCCTGGTGAGTGGGCGGCGGATCGCCGGCTTTCCAGTGCAGGACAACCTTCTCGAACTCCTGACGAGCGATCTTGCTTACCAGATCGTGTTCGGACAGCGACCCGGCCTCGACGCGGACGGAATAGACCAGAGAGTCCATCATCGTGGGCGGAGCCTGGGTGTGCCACCACGCATAGCCTTCCGAGGTGAGAATAGGTCCCTGAATCCTGGACAGGACCTCCACGGCCCGGGCATGCTTCGAAACCCATGATCCGCGATTCGCCAGATCGCTTCTCTCGCTTACCAGCCGACGGGCGCGAACCCCGTATCCGCCGAGAAACAGCAGGATCAAAAGTGCCCAGATGATCGGCCCCAGCCGAAACTCGTGGAGGAACCCCCAGCGAATCCGGCGCAGGAGGATGGCGGCCAGAACGGTTCCCCACAAGTAGGGCTCGAGATAGTAATAAGTGTTGCTGCCACTTCGGAGAACCGTGAGTTCGCTCGCTAGAAAGCTGAGGACAAAGGCCCACTTGAGAGGGTGAGCCTTCCAATCGCCGCGCGAGAGAAAAAAGCATGCCACGAGTCCCCCGACAAAAGGAACGGTATCCAGCGGCCGCAGCAGACGGAGGTTTTCGTAGAGAGCGGGGAAATGGACCGGCGACTTCAAACCGCCGAAATTGTTGACCCACCAGAGGCCGTCCGTCCCGAGATAGAGAAACGCGCCGATGATACCCGCCAGCGCGGCTCCGATCCCAGCATACCACCCCGCCTGACGAAAACGTCGCGACGCCAACATCCAGATTCCAAGTCCCGCAGCTGAAAGAACGGTCGTCTGTTTCGTGTAGAAGGCGAGAACCATGAGAAGACCCGCCAGAATCGGACGCCAGATCGGGAGCCGGGGCCGGTCATTATCTCCGCCGATGACAACCC
>JABMPG010000172.1 GCA_013203855.1 bacterium | reverse complement strand
GCACAAGCTTGCCCTCGGCCATCAGGGATTGGGCCTTTTTGCCCAGTTCCGTGCCCCGGCGCACGGCCTCACGGAGCATGTCGCCCGTGGAGACGTGTACGAGGCCGAAACGCTCGCATACCGCAGCGGCTTGAGTTCCTTTTCCGGAGCCTGGAGGGCCAAACAACACACAATTCATCTGGGACAAATCCTTTTCTTTAGCGTCTGCTGCCGTCCTGGCGGGAGAGGGTGCGACTGGCGGCTTGTCGGCGGGCACCCATTCCTCGGGACGATCCCCCCCCCATGCCGCGGCCACGGTACTTGAAGCCTTCGTAATGGCGCATGAGGAGTTGCGATTCAATCTGTTTCATCAGGTCGAGGAGAACGCCGGCGACGATGATGAGGCCGGTGCCGCCAATGAGACTCGAGAAGGCCCAGTTGACGCCGAACGAGACGCTCAAGAGGTTTGGCAACATGGCCACGACCACGAGGAAGACTGCGCCCACCAGTGTGATGCGGCTGAGCACGTAGTCAATGTAGTCGGAGGTGTTCTTGCCTGGCCGGCGGCCGGGGATGAAGGCTCCGACGCGCTTGAGGTTGTCGGCTGTGTCGACCGGGTTGAAGGTAATGGCGGTGTAGAAGTAGCAGAAGAAGACGGTCAGGAGAATGTAGAGCAGGTTATAGAGATTGAACATCTTGAGGAGGTTCAGCAACCCGCCCCGGTCGATCTCGAGCATCGCATAGAGGTTGTGGAGGTTGGTGGAAGGCTGAAACCAGTCCTCCAGACCAACGAGCGGTCCCTGGGCAGCGCCGCCCGCGACCATCTTGAACAGGAAGCCGGGGAACATGAGGATGGAAGAGGAGAAGATGACGGGGATGACGCCAGCGGTGTTGATTTTGAGGGGGAGGAAGTTGGTGCCTCCCTGTGTTTCGCGGCGGCCGACCAGACGTCGGGCGTACTGAATCGGGATCTTGCGGTTGGCCTGCTGCATCATGATGATGAGCACGGTTACAGCCGCATAGAGGACCAGGACGAGCAGCAGCCAGACTTCGGCCATTCGGTCGTATTTCACATCGGCGATGCCCATGGAGAAGTCGTAGGGGTAACGGGCGATGATGCCAACGGCGATGATCAGCGAGATTCCGTTGCCGATACCGTGCTCTGTAATCTTCTCTCCGAGCCACATAATGAAGCAGGTGCCGGTGGTGATGGCAACCATGGTCGTAAAGAGGAAGAGGAAGCGGTTATCGATGACGGCCAAGCCGCTCTGAATCATGTAGACGCCGAGGCCGAGGCTCTGGAACCCGGCGAGCAGGACGGTACCGTAACGGGTATATTGGTTGATCTTTTTTCGTCCAGCCTCACCTTCTTTGGCCAGACGTTCAAGTCGCGGCCAGACGACGGTGAGGAGTTGGAGAATGATCGAAGCCGTGATGTAGGGCATGATGCCAAGGGCGAAAATGGTCATGTTCTTGAAAGCGCCCCCAGAGAACATGTCGACCATGGCGAAGAGAGATCGGCCGCTGGCCTCTGAGAACTGGCGGCTGAATTCGCCCAAAGCTTCAAGATCCACAAACGGGCATGGCACATGCGCGCCGATTCGATAGACCAGAAGCAGCAGAAGGCTGATACCCAGCTTCCGCCGCAGATCGCTGACTTTGAAGATGTTGAGAAGTGAGCCGAACATGACGTCCTCTGCGTGTGGTTTGCGGGGCCGGGATGGGCTCACGCGCACTCAGCCCGTTGGGCCGAAAAACTTCCGCGTCAGGCCTGCGGGGGTTCGCTGTCCGCCGTCAGGATCTGGCATGCGCCGCCGGCGGCCTCGATTTTTTCGCGTGCGGAGGCGGAGAACCCATGGGCGGTGATGTTGAGCTTTTTCTGGATTTCCCCTTCGCCCAGTATCTTGATCTCTTCGACCCGGCGGCTGATGAGCCCGGCCTGGACCAAGGTGTCAAAATTGACCGTGGCCCCGTCGTCGAATTTGCCGAGTTGAGCCAAGTTAAGCGCAACGCGGCGGATTTCAAAACGCTTGCGGGAGAATCCCCGCTTGGGCACGCGTCGTACCAGGGCGGTCTGTCCGCCTTCGAATGCGGTTTTGCTCTTGTAGCCGGATCGGGATTGAGCGCCTTTCGCCCCGCGGCCAGCGGTCTTGCCCCATCCAGAGCTTTCCCCACGGCCGATGCGGTGGCGCTTTTGTCTGGCACCCTTGTCTCCGGGCAGTTCTTCGAGTCGGATCATGACGAAACCTCCGTTATTTCCAGCAGGTGTTGCACACTGACCACCATTCCCCGGACTTGGGGGCTGGCGTCCTTCTCAAGCACTTGGTTCATACGTCTGAAACCCAGGGCGCGGATCGTCCCGCGATGGGGCTCTTTTGCCCCGTTGATGCTTTTGATCCACTTGATACGAAGTTTATCGGCCATTTTTTCGCTGCCTCTTGTTTTAGTTCAGGCCGGCTGTTCCGCCAGGGAATCCGGCCGGGTTGTTTCAGCCCTCCACGGGGGGCTGGGGGTCGCTTTCAGGTTCGGGTTGCGCCTGGGGAGATTCGACGGGAGCTTCCGCGGGCGCGGGAAGAACTTCCTCGGGCGCAACGGGCAACT
>JABMPG010000171.1 GCA_013203855.1 bacterium | reverse complement strand
TCCTACAACTGACCCCGCTGCCCCATCACCTCGGCGAGCGCTGCCTCAACCTCCTGAGCCACTACCTCGGCGGCGAGACGGACCGACTTCTCCGCGATCCCCGGAGCGTTCGCCTTCTCGGCCAGGTCCGCGTCCCACGTCCAATTCGTTCTCGATATATGGCCGGCTACGAGCCGATGCTGCTCATCGGGAAGACCGTCGGCATAGACCGCCGGATCGAGGCCTTCGTATCGGGGGAGGGTTGTCGCCTGAGGATCGAAGAGGTCGAGCCGCACCGTCTCAGGAGCCGCCGCCATGGCCTGGGCCGCCTCCCCCCCGCCGGCATGCTGAAGCCCGAGGTCGCTCAGCCCCGTCTTCTTGGTGAATCCCGCCAGCGTCATGACCCGCAACTTACCCAGCGGGGTCGATTTCCGATTCTGGCTTCGAAAACAGTAGTCTTGGGCATGCCCCGCGTGCCCGAGGATGTGAACAATCAGACGGAACCCCACCTTCTCGACCTCGCGATGCAGTTCATCCACCATCGCTTCCACGAGACGCGGGCTGAACGTGATCGACCCGCAATAGGCCGCGAAGCCCGGCGCCGTCACCCACAGGGGCGGAAGCACAACGCCACCGGTGCGCCGCGCCGCCTCGATCGCGATGATCTCCGCGCGATAGCTGTCCGTCGCCAGCGGCAGATGGGGACCATGCCATTCCAGAGAGCCCACGGGGCAATAGACCAAAGGGCACGTCTTCACGGCCAGATCCAGTTCGTCCGGCGTCATCTCCGCCCACTTCAGTTTCTCGAACATGAGACCAACTTTTCTTCGGCTCAGTGATAGTGGATCTCCGTCGACAGATCCAGGCACAGCCTGCTCGCTTCCGGCGATATGTTCCTCGGAATATGGTTTCCGATGCGCATCATGTAGCCGCCCGATATCTTCGCCGTTTCCACCATCAGTCCCGGATGGGAAGTTCGCTCGGGTGGGACTCGTCGCCTACTTCTTTCTGGAGACGATGGAGTTCGGCCTTCAATCCCTTCACGACGTCCGCGTAGGCAGGATCGTCATACACGTTCTTCATCTCATGCGGATCCTGCTCCAGATCGAACAGTTCCCACTCGGGCGGACGAGGATCGTCCACGGCGCCGGGCTGTCCCAGTCCATCGGCGTAATAGTAAATCAACTTATGCTGGAGAGTTCGCACTCCGTAGTGCGCATACACGTTGTGATGGGCCAGATGCATCCAGTAACGGTAATACATCGTGGTTTGCCATCCCTCGGGAAAATCCCCGGTGAGGAGGGGGCGGAAGCTGCACCCCTGAAATTCCCTCGGCGCCTCGATCCCGGCATAGTCCAGAAAGGTCGGGGCGAAGTCCACGTTCAGCATCATGTCGGAGCAGACTGTCCCTGCTTCTATCTCTCGCGGATAGCGGATGATGAAAGGCATCCGTAGCGATTCCTCGTACATGAATCGCTTATCGTACCAGCCGTGGTCGCCGAGGAAAAAGCCTTGGTCGGAGGTGTAGATGACAATGGTATCCTCCGCCAGCCCCTTCTCGTCGAGATAGTCCAGAAGCCGTCCCACGTTGTCGTCAACCGATGCCACGCACCGCAGATAGTCTTTGATGTAACGCTGATATTTCCACCTCTTGTCCTGTTCGGGAGAAAGCCCCTCGGGGACGGGTTGCTTGAGGTCTTGCGGCCTGAAATCTCGGTCGATCCGCATCTTGGCTTCCCGCGCGGCCGAGGCCCGATTGCTGTAGTCATCCCACATCGTCGGAGGCTCGGGGATGTCGATATCCTCATAGAGGTCTGCATGCTTCTCGTCCGGTTCCCACGGACGGTGAGGGGCCTTGTGATGGCACAGGAGGCAGAACGGCTTGTTCGGATCGCGGTTGTCGAGCCATTCCATGCACCGATCGGTGATGATGTCCGTCACGTAACCTTCAACCGTGGTCTCGTGGCCCATGTCATAGAAGATCGGGTTGTGATAGAGGCCCTGCCCGGGCAGAACCGTCCAGTAATCGAAGCCGGTCGGATCGTGCATGCCGCCGTGCCCGAGGTGCCATTTCCCGATGACCGCCGTCTGATATCCCTCTCCCTGGAGCAGCTTGGGAAATGTGGTCTGCCGATTGTCCATCGGCGAAGTCAGCGTCGTCACTCCGTTGACATGGTTGTACGTCCCGCTGAGGATCGTAGCGCGGCTGGGCCCGCAGATCGAGTTGGTGCAGAAACAGTTATCGAATCGCATGCCGCCCTTGGCGATGCGGTCCACGTTCGGGGTCTGGTTGATGCGGCTGCCGTAGCAGCTCATGGCGTGGGAGGCGTGGTCATCGGACATGATGAAGAGGATGTTGGGGCGTGGATTCGGCATATGTCTTCCTTTCAGATTGACGGATTTGTCTTCAGCGCTTGCTCATTTTTTCATAGACGTCGTTATAGTACAAGACGTTCTCAACCGGCGTGTTCGCGGGAATATGATTCCCGACCGCCATGAAGAAACCCGGGCAACTCTTCCCGATCCGCATGCAGCGCTCGACTTCGGCCCGAATGTCCTCCTTCGTTCCGCGCAGGAGAATCCTCGTGTCGGCGTTGCCGACAAAGGCGTGGGTCTTGCCATATTTTTCCGCGACGTAAGCCATGTCCGTCACGGGTTCCATGACGAAACCTTGAGCGCCGCAGGCCGCGATGTCGTCGACGAACATGGTGTAGTCGCCGTCCGAGCAGTATGTCACCCGCTTGCCGCTTTCGATAACCGGCGCCCACATCTTCTTGTAGTTCTTGAAGACGAAATTGCGGTACCAGTCGGGGTGGATGAACGGTCCCGAGGTCCAGACGATGTCGTCATGGATCATCACGGCGGGAACATCCGCTTCGGCCAGCGCCTCGAAGTACTGATTGACCCATGAACAGTAACGGTCCGTCAATTCGCCGAAGCCCTTCGGGTCGACACCTGCCGCCAGAAGCAGCATGTCCCAGCCAAAGATGTCGATCAGACCGGAGACGCAGGTCACGTACACGCCGGTCATGTTAACGCCGTCGGGTCGGTTCTCGCAGTTCCGCCGATAGTGCTCCTCGAACCCGCGGATCATTTCTTTCTTGTCTCGGAGGCCGTACTCTTTCCAGATATCGAAGTTCAGCACATCCTCGGGCGTCTGGAAAGGGCTTTGAATGTGGTCGTTACAGTCCACGCCGCCCGCGGCGTAAACAGCGTGCCCCATCGAAGTTTTCTTCTCCCCGAACATGGCTCGCGTCACATGGCAGGCAAAGTAAAAGTCATAGTTCCAGGTCTTGAAAAATGCCTTCTGGGCTTCCGCCTTCTTCTCGGGCGGGCTGGCCAAATCCACCTCGATTCCCGTCACCCGCTTCACCACCTCCCAGTGGCTCTCCACCGAATAC
>JABMPG010000170.1 GCA_013203855.1 bacterium | reverse complement strand
CAGCTGGCGCAACGCTTCCAGAAAGGGGAGGCTCTCGATGTCGCCCACGGTTCCCCCGATCTCGGTGATGATCACGTCGTAGCTGTCCAGGTCGGCCAGACGCAGGATGCGCGACTTGATCTCGTCGGTGATGTGGGGAATGATCTGGACTGTGCTGCCCAGATAGTCTCCGTGGCGTTCCTTGTTGATGACCGACTGATAGACCTGGCCGGTGGTGACGTTGTTGGCCTGGGACATGGTCGCGGCGGTGAAACGCTCGTAATGGCCCAGGTCCAGGTCGGTTTCGGAGCCGTCGTCGGTGACGTAGACCTCGCCGTGCTGAAAGGGGCTCATGGTGCCGGGGTCCACGTTGATATAGGGGTCGAGTTTCTGCATGGTGACCCGCAGTCCGTGGGACTCGAGCAACCGGGCGATGGAGGCCGCCGCTATGCCCTTGCCGAGAGATGATACAACGCCGCCGGTGACAAAGATGAATTTGGTCATGATGCAGGACTCCTTATGGAAGCAAATGTGGCGCGAGGCCTGGTATTCTCAGTTTTCGGTTCCAGCGGCCGCAGGTTCCTGCGCGACCGGCATATCCTTCTCCACGAGGCCCAGCCGCTGGAACTGCTCGGGCGGGGCGTCGTTCTCTTTCATGAGGCGCACAAGGTGGGCGATCATCTGCTCTTCCACCTCGGGATTATCGATGGGGTTCTCCTGTTTCGGGTCCGTCTCGAGATCGTAGAGAAGGGTGCCGAACTCGTTGGCGCAGAAAGCCGTCTTGGCCAGCCCGTCGGCGGGAGCGGAGTCGATCATCATGAGCCGACAGCCCTTTGTGAATGAAAAGGGCTCGGCCAGACGGATATCGCGTAGTTCCTCAACAGAAAAGGAGGCGCGCATGTGGGCCGGCATGAGAGTGTACTCGTATAGCGGCCGGTTGGCCGGATCGATCGGCGCGCGCATATAGACGTAGCGGCCGTCGGTCACGTTGACGTGGGAACCGTGAATGCCGAAGAGCCCCGCCTCGCGCACGGGCATGTCCGAATCGATTGTATCACGAAGGACCTTGCCCTGCATGTGTTCGGGACGGTCTGTTTCGAAGAATTCGAGGATCGTCGGAGCCAGGTCGATGGTCTGGACTAGACTCTTGCGGCGTTTGTCTTTCCTGGCGCTGCGGGGGTCCCAGATGAACAGGGGGGTGTGGGCGACCTCCTCCCAGAAGGGGGCGCGACACTTGGCCCACCAGCCGTGCTCGCCAAGAAGGAAGCCGTGGTCGGTATTGACAATGAGAAGGGTGTCCTCCCATAGGCCGTATTGATCCATGGCGTCCAGAATCTCCCCGATATGTTCATCGCACATGCTGACCAGGGCGGCGTTCTCATACCGGCAGTGCTGGACCTCATCATCGGTCTCCTCGACAGCGCGATAGTTGGGCCAGTCGAAGTTGCGGCCCTTGTAGTCGTGGGGATAGAGGTCCTTATACTTCTTCTGGGTGAAATAGGGCTCGTGGGGGTCGAAGGTCTCGATCTGAAGGAACCAGTTGTCCTCGCCGTGGTTGGTCCGAATAAACTCCAGGCCCTTTTCGAATACGAGGTGCTGGCTCTGATCCTCTTCGCGGGGCATGTAGGACCGGTTCACCCAGTCCTGCCGGGGCCAGACGCCGGGATGGTCGTCGATGGTCGCGGGAATCTCGATTTCACCGACCACGCCCTTCCAGGGGTCGCCTTCCTGGCCACGCTCAATCTCCCAGGTGCGGTACTTGGTGTGATAGTTCGCGCCGCCCTCTTCCCAGTAGTGATAGTGGTCGCTGACGAGATGGGTGTAGACGCCCCGCTTCTTGAGTATCTCGGGCATGGAGTCATCGAAGGGCTCTAGCGGGCCCCAACTGCGGTGGAGGAAGTTGAGACGGCCCGTATGGAGTTCGCGCCGGGCCGGCATGCAGGGCATGCTGCCAACATAGGACGCGTCGAATGTCACGCTCTTCTCGGCCAACCGCCGAAAATTGGGGGTCTTGACCCAGTCGCAGCCGTAAGGCTCGAGCATGTGGCGGTTCAGCGAATCGAACATGACCATGATGGTTTTCATCTATCTATCTCCCTCGCCTTGGATTCTGCCATCTTCTTTTACGGCCCTTCGCGCCCGGCTGGGGCTTGTGCGTGAACTTGCGGGCGTTGGGGCCGCTGTAGTCGGCCACGATCTGGCCATGGCCTTTCAGGATGTACTTGTAGATGGTCAGACCTTCGAGACCGACAGGGCCCCGGCTGTGGATCTTTTCGGTGCTGATCCCGATCTCGGCACCGAATCCGTAGCGGAAACCGTCGGCGAACCGGGTCGAGGCGTTGTGCAGGACGGATGAGGAATCGACGAGGGTGATGAATTTCTTCGCGGCTTTTTCGTCTTCCGTCACGATCGCGTCGGTGTGGTGGCTGCCGTAGCGGTTGATATGTTCGACGGCCTGTTCGAGACCGTCCACGATCCGGACGGAGAGAATGAGGTCGAGGTATTCGGTGGACCAGTCCTCCTCCTCGGCCTTGCGAATTTTTCCGGGGTCGTAGCAGCCGGGGTTTTCCTTGCAGTGGGTGTCGATGAGGCGCTTGGCCTCGGGATCCAGCCGCAGCTCGACACCCTGCCGGACCAGTTCCGCCGCGACGACAGGCAGGATTCCGGGGCTGGCCGCGCGGTCGATCAACAGCGTCTCCGTGGCGTTGCAGACGGCCGGGTACTGGCACTTGCCGTCCACCGTGATCCGCACGGCCTTGTCCAGATCGGCCGCAGCGTGGATATAGGTGTGGCAGATCCCGTCGCGGTGGCCCGTCACCGGGATGTTCGTGTTGTCCATGATGTAGCGAACAAAGGCGTTGCTGCCCCGGGGGATGATGAGGTCGATATCGTCCTCGAGTTTGAGAATTTCGGCGATCTCCTCGCGGGTCTCGAGGAGAGAAATCCAGCCGGCTGGAATGCCCTCGGACTGGGCGGCCTCGTCCAGAACTTTAGTCAAGGCGCGGTTGGAGTGGATGGCCTCGCTGCCGCCCTTGAGCAGGACGGCGTTGCCTGATTTGAGACACAAGGAGGCAATTTGGGGCAGGGCGTCAGGCCGGGACTCGAAGATGACGGCGATGACGCCGAT
>JABMPG010000169.1 GCA_013203855.1 bacterium | reverse complement strand
GCTCGGCCCGCTTGGCGAACTCCTTGGCGAAGGCTTCGGCTTTCTCCTTGGTGAAACTCGCCAGTCCCAGGCCGACGTAGAACCCCTTTTTGGCAAAGGCAAACATGATGTATGATCCTCCGATATACCGAGTTTGGGAGTGCCCACCATAGACACTCACCATACATCGTGGCGCGCCCTGACGCAAGAGTCCGGCGTCGTGTCCAGCACCGACGAATATGGCGCACGCAGATGGCCAAAGGCTTTGCTCTGGTTTTTTCGGCGCGCCGCGGGGGCATAGGAGCGCCCCGCGTGACGCTCGGCATCACGCTCCTTGCTGTTTTTTGGGGTGGACGGACGGCGGTTCGGGGACGGGGTCTCTACGGCCAGCGTCTCAAAGTCTGGCCAGGCGGATCTGTTGTGCCGGTCCGCAGCCGGGTTCTCGAAAGACCGGTAATCGGTCCCTGAGATGGGCGACGAGTTGCTCGGCGAACTGCCTCATCGTCCCGTAGACCGCCTCGAATGTCGCCCGGCGATCGCCTGTGATCTTCTGGATGTAGTCGCCGAAGCGAGTCAGATCGTTGAGCAGTTGACCGATCTGCAGGACCAGGTAGTAGTTCTTCCAGGCCCTTTCCTTCGTACCGTAGAGGTGCCCCATCTCGTAGCCGCCGTTCTTCTGGGTATTCGTACCCTCGTTTTCGATCCTCCACCGCAGCCGTCCAGTCTGCGCGAGATCGAGTGCGTTCTGTTCGTTGGGCTTTACGTTGGTGATCCACTTATTGTAGTAGACCCGGTTTCCTTCCTTGTCGGTTTCCTCCATCTCAATGACGTGAACGATCTGCCCGTGGTAGGTCACGGGGGTCTTCCAGTGTACGGTGCGGCGTACCGCCTTGCGGTTCACCGGTTTGCTCCTGCCCGTGACCCTGCGCGAACGGGTTGCGGTCCAATCGTCCCTGTTGGTGGGCAGCTGGGCGTTGACCGTTGGCAAGTCTTTATCGGTCAGCGTGATCATGAAGTTCCAGCCGGCCTCCTCGCACTCGTTGAAGGTCGGTTCCTCGGCATAGAGTCCGTCGCCGACCAGATTGATCTTCAGCCGGGGAAACAGCTCGCGGATCTTCGCCGCCAGACGACGCCACGCCTTCTTCTCGCAGTCTTGTTTGTCGTATTCCTTGCCGGGGTTCTCGATGAACTCGAACGCCAGCGGCACCACCAGGCCGAGGGCTGTCACCACTTTTGCGGCCAACACGTTGTGGAAGTAGGTGGTGACGCCGTTGCTGGTCTGGTGCGTGCAATGATCGCAGTGCGGCTTCTTCGAGGAAAACACTTGCGTGGCGTCCACCGCGACGGTCAGCATGCGGTCGAACCGGAAGCGGTCGAGCACACGGCGTGTGCGCAACTCGGTGAACACCGCGGCGATAAGCTTCTCCAGTTCCTGGGGATCGAGCTCGCTCATCACGTTGTTCATGGTGTCGGTGTGCAGCGTGACATCGCTGTAGGCCCTCCCGATCAGCCGCCAGATGTTGCCCCCCATTCGGCCTCCGACCAGTTTCCTCCCAAGGCGCCGCCGAGAACCACACTGGCCGCAGAACATCAGCAACGCGGTCATCAGCACGTACTCGACCGGATAGGTGCACAACTCCGGGCGCTTGCGCGGATCGCGCAGCGCCTTCAGCCAGTCGACGAACCGGGGGAAGTAGTGTCGGAGCACGTCCCAGTGGACTTCGGCCGCGTCCGGTTCGCTCGGGCGCGGTTTCGGGCGACGCCCCGGCTTGTTCGCACGTGGATCCGGATGATCCGCTCGCTCAGGTCCGATATCTCCTTGAGCAGCGCCTTGACGCGCTTGTGTTCCTCTGCCCACGCTCTGACCTCGTCGCGAAGGTCACGCGGAACGTGCGTTGTGGCCGTCCTCCCGCGAGCCTTCCTGGTCAGCACGCAGGCTTCGTGCGGTTCACCCTCGGCGCAACGGCATCCGGGCTTGCCGCACTTCACCTTCCGGGTACAAAATGAACCCTGCACGAGCGGACCGACATCGGCCAGGCGTTTCAGCAGCGCCTGCCGGCGGATCGTCAGTGTTTCGACAGACTCGTTTCTCACCGCACAAGCGTCCTTTCTCTGCCGGGGCCGGGCACCAAGAACCCATCGGCCATCTCCCCGTTGAATCCGAGGAAGGACTGTGCGAGGGAAACCGCCTGAAGTCAAGTGATGCCGTCGAAAGATACCTGCGCGATCCCCTCTGGACTGTAAGGCTATCACTCATTGGGTTATTAGGTTTATACTTACTAGTAGTACTACTATCAAGAAATGCAAGCGCAAAACCCCTGCACGAAGAAAAAAAAGATGGAGCCACGGCGTGGGTCAGCTCAGGAAGGCACGGAGAACAGCGCGAAGGAAATCGTTTTCGTCAGCGCTGGCTGGTG
>JABMPG010000168.1 GCA_013203855.1 bacterium | reverse complement strand
TTGGCTGATCGGATAGTTCTGACAGAACCGGCAGTGCATGGTGCAATGCGCGAAAAAAACCGTCCCCGATCCCCGATCCCCGCTGATCGGCGGCTCCTCCCCACGATGCGCGTTATGGCTCGAAACACTCGCCCTCTCCCCCGCCCTGCAGAAACCCTTCCCCCCAGCCGTCCGGTCCACATGACACTCCCGCGGACAAAGCGCGCAATCCCGAACGATCTCCCGCAAAGCCGCCGCCCGCCGAGCCAACTCGCCCGATGCCGCCAGATTCAGATAAGAAGGATACAAACTCGCCATAGGCCCTGCCTCCCCCACAACCCGCTAACAATCAATCCCTCGACCATACCACAAAACAAAGCGCCCCTTCAAAGACGCTGAAGACGCCTGGGTTCGGCCCTGGGCAGGCGCGCGCGTCCGGACTTTCCTGTTTACCTCCTCCCCCCATCGTGCTATGAAAGACAAAACGCGCATGACGAAAACCACGCGCGGACCATTTGCTCGAAAACCCTTTCGGAATCCCACGGAGGAAACATGGCCCAGGAGCCCAAGTATCACCGCATCCTGCTCAAACTCAGCGGCGAAGCCCTCAAGGCAGACCGCGAATACGGCATCGACCCGATCTACATCAAGACCCTCGCCCGCCAGATCCGCGAAGTCCACGTCATGGGCGTCCAGATCGGAATCGTCATCGGCGGAGGAAACATCTTCCGAGGAGCCAGCGAAGCCGCCTCACACATGAACCGCTCCGTCGCCGACTCCATCGGAATGATCGCCACCGTCATCAACTCCCTCATGCTTCAGGACGCCCTCGAAGGAATCGGATCCCCCACCCGAGTCCTCTCCGCCGTCGAAATGCGCGCTGTCTGCGAACCCTATATCCGACGCCGCGCCGTCCGACACATGGAAAAAGGACGAATCGTCATCCTCGCCGGCGGCACCGGCAACCCCTTCTTCACCACCGACTCCGCCGCCGCTCTGCGAGCCAGCGAACTCGACGCAGAAATCCTCATCAAGGCCACCAAGGTCGACGGAGTCTACAACGCCGACCCCAACAAAGATCCCAGCGCCGTTCGCTACGAGAAACTCGACTACCAGGATGCCATTTCCCGCAACCTGCGAGTCATGGACACCAGCGCTCTGTCCCTCTGCCGGGACAGCCACATCCCCATCATCGTCTTCAACCTTCTCGAACAAGGCAACATCCGACGCGTCGTCTGCGGAGAGACCATCGGCACGCTCGTCACCGACTGAATCACGGACAAGGGAGGAAACCCAACCATGCTGGAAGCCCTAAAGAAAGACCACCGCGCCAAGATGGACAAAGTCATCGAAGACCTGCACCAATCCTTCGGCACCATCCGAACCGGCCGCGCATCCCTCAGCCTGCTCGATCACATCCAGATCCAAGCTTACGGCGCCGAAATGTCCCTCATCCAGGTCGCAAGCCTCAGCACACCCGACGCCCGAACCATCGTCATTCAGCCCTTCGACCCCAGCCAGATCCGCAGTATCGAAAAGGCGCTCCAGGCATCCGACCTCGGAATCACACCCAGCAACGACGGCCGCGTGATCCGCCTCAACGTCCCCTCCCTCACCGAAGACCGCCGCAAAGAACTCGTCAAACTCGCCCGCAAATACGCCGAAGAACACCGCGTTTCCATCCGCCTCATCCGCCACCAGTACAACGACCAAGTCAAAAAAATGCAGAAGGAAAGCCAGATATCCGAAGACCAAATGCACGTTGAGTTGGATCTGAGCCAAAAAATAACCGACGAATGCATCTCAAAGGTCGACAAGGAACTCGAGAAAAAAGAGACCGAGATCATGGAGGTCTGACAAACCTCCAACGCTCACACCCTCCGCAAGGGCCCTGTCGCGCAAGACAGAACATGGCACAGTGGCCTTGGGCTGTGCATTCTGGAAGTCTTCCACATGCCCATGCTGCTGAAAAATTGCTCCCATGACAGCCCGACCTGAAAAGAGCCTCTCCCCTGCCGCCCCCTCGGATCGAGAACACCAGCTCGAAAAACAACTCGATCCCGGCCGCCTACCCCGCCACATCGCCATCATCCCCGACGCCAACGGACGCTGGGCCAAAACCCACGGCTGGGCCGACCGGGTCAAAGGCCACGAGGCCGGCATCCAGGCCATCCGAACTACCATCGAAGAGTGCGCCCGACTCGGTATCGAAATCCTCTCTATCTACGCCTTCTCGCGCGACAACTGGAAACGGTCCCGCCACGAGACCTCCAGCCTCATGCGATTCTTCCAAAAATTCCTCATCGTCGAACGCCCCCTCCTCGAAAAACACAACATCCGACTCCTCCACAGCGGCCGAAGAGAAGACCTCCCCGCCTACGTCCTCGAAGCCCTCGACCGCACCATGGAACTCACCGCCAACCACACCGGCCTCCAACTCAACCTCGCCGTCTCCTACAGCGGACGCGACGAAATCGTAAGAGCCGCCCAAACCCTCGCCATCCGCGTTCAAAAAGGCGAAATCCAGCCCCAAGACATCACACCCGAACGATTCGCCCACCACCTGTACCACCCCGAACTCGGCGACCCCGACCTCCTCATCCGAACCAGCGGAGAAAACCGCATCAGCGACTTTCTCCTCTACCAGATGCACTACGCCGAACTCCACTTCACCTCCATCCTCTGGCCCGACTTCCGCCGAGCCGACCTCCTCGAAGGCATCGTCGCCTACCAGACAAGAGAACGCCGCTTCGGACGAGAAGAAGCGAAATAGCACGAAATCGTGCACTGAGAACCCATCCCTGTGTGGGACCGGCGCCCCGCCGGTTTATTC